>JAAXXA010000156.1 GCA_013334735.1 Bacteroidota bacterium | reverse complement strand
GAAAATTTCAGACCGATATTGGTCGCCAATATCAGGTCCTTGCCCGTTAATCTGAGTTGGGTCATGAATATCAAAAAAAAGTTTTGCTAATTTTTCATAAGTAATTTTTGAAGGATCAAAAACTATTTTTACAGCTTCGGCAAATCCTGTGGTATGAGAGCATACCTGCTTATATGTAGGATTTTTTATATTTCCACCAATATAACCTACTTCAGTAGAAATAACACCTTGCTCCTGCTGCATATAATATTCAACTCCCCAAAAACAACCACCGGCAAAAATAGCAGTATCCATTAAACCGGTAATATCAATATTATTCATTTTTGATTGATTATTATTTGAATAAGCTGTAATTCCAAATGATGCAAACCATACAAATATCAGGATTTTCATTTTTCAATTTTTATATCACAGCAAAATCAAGAATAAGGATGATATTTATACATAATCTTACTATCCAAGTATCCAGCGAAGGATAAGAAAAATTAAACCTGAAAGTACTATAGTAACAGGTAGTGTAACGATCCATGCCAAGCCAATATTTTTCATGGTTTTTGCCTGAAGGTTTTTAATTCCGTTTTCGGCTACCATACAACCGGCAATCCCCGAACTTAATACATGTGTGGTACTTACAGGTAAACCTAATAATGAAGAAGCACTTATTGTGCTGGCTGCAATGAACTGGCTGGCAGCTCCCTGCGCATAATTAAGTTGTGTTTTACCAATTTTTTCACCTATGGTTATTACAATTCTCTTCCAACCTACCATAGTTCCAACTCCAAGAGATAAAGAGATCATTAAAATTACCCACCATGGGGCAAATTCGGTATTTGTTTTTAAAGATGAAATATTCTTTTTTAAATCAGCAATTTGTTCAGCCGGAATAATTTTATATCCACTTTCACTAACACTTGAAATAAACTTATCTGTAGTCTTAGAAATGAGAATAATATCTTTTCTTATTTCAAAATGTTTGTTTTCAGGAATATCTTTAAATGTATTAGCATTTTTGGAAAGTAATAAAAGTGAATCTATCTTCGAATTTATAATTAAAAGATATTCTTTTTCTGAAGATTTAAGATTATTTGTATTCAAATTGCTTATTGTAGTTTCAATCTGAACAAGTTTTGAATTCATATCTTTAGGAGCCTTTTTTGCATCTAAGGCAAAATATCCGGGAACAATTCCTATTAAAATCATCATTACAAGCCCCACTCCTTTTTGACCGTCGTTTGAACCATGCGAAAAACTAACGGCTGTACAAGTAAATATCATTATAAACCTGATCCAGAAAGGAGGAGCTTTTGAAGCTGGCGGTTTTTTAAATATTTGTTTGTTTTTTATAACAATTCGCATTAAATACATTAAAAGTATTGCTAAAAAAAAACCCAAAAAAGGCGAAATAAGCAATGAAAGCCCTACTTCCTGAACTTTATGCCAGTTTAATGCAACGCTACTGGAACCGGGTAAAAACATAAAAGCCAAGCCAACTCCAAATATAGATCCTATAAGTGTATGAGAGCTTGAAACAGGGATTCCTAAATACCAGGTTCCTAAATTCCAAATGATAGCTGTAAAAATCAGGGACATAATCATGGCTATACCATGCGACATATTTGCATCCACAAGCGCTTCAACAGGAAGTAAATTTACTATGCCCATTGCTACTGCTATTCCGCCGAAATATACACCGATAAAATTCCAAAATCCAGACCACATAACAGCAATTCTGGGTTTTAGGGAATGAGTATAAATTACTGTCGCTACAGCATTTGCAGTATCATGAAAGCCATTTATAAATTCAAAAGCGCAAGCGGCAAACAAACAAAGTAACAATAATATTGTTAAACCGGCATCAAGACCAAACATAAAAAAAATGTAAAAAACTTAATTGCACAAAGATTATAAATAATATTGAATAATTGTGCAATTTTGAATAATTGTTAGTAAATAAAGTCCGCTATAGGCGGATTAAAGTGCCTAAAGTTCGCCGCGGCGGAGGAGTACTTAGAGTGCCTATAGTTAAATACTATTTTTCAAAAACTTAAAAGCTTCACTTATGTTATCAACAATATCACCTGCTATGAGTGAATCCTCACCTTTTTTATCTTTTGCAATATCTCCGGCTAACCCGTGTAAATAAGTTCCTATTATACAACTTTCTATGCAAGAATAGCCCGATGCTTTAAGTCCAAGAAGTATTCCTGTAAGGACATCGCCGCTGCCTCCTGTTGCCATTCCGGGGTTGCCTGTTGAATTAAAATAGAATTTACCTTCAGGTGTGCTAATAGTGGTATAAGCACCTTTATACACTATATACAAGCAGTATTTAACAGATAATTCTTTTTGCAATTGTAAACGATGGTTATCATTTTCGGGTTTCCCTGCCAAACGTTCAAATTCTTTTGGATGCGGAGTTAGGATACTATATTTGGGAATAAAAGCAAACCATGTTTTATTTTCGGAAAGAATATTCAAAGCATCGGCATCAATAATCAAAGGAATTGAAGAATTTTGTATAAGTAACTTTAGCAATTTTTGGGTTTCGTCTTTAATATCAATTCCGGGACCAATAGCAATTGCATCATATTTTGAAATTTCAGGAAGATTTGAAATATATTTCTCAGATTCATCAATACTTACAATCGCTTCGGGTACCTGAGCTTGTACAATTTGATAAGCAATTTCAGGAATATGAGCCGTAAGTAAACCTGCGCCTGAACGCAAACAAGCCTTTGCCCCAAGCACTACTGCGCCTGCCTTTCCGTAACTTCCCGAAAATAAAAGAGCATGTCCAAAGCTTCCTTTATGAGAAAATTTTCCGCGTATTTTGAGCATTTGACGTACATCATTATCTTCAACAAAATAATATGGAGAATTTAAAGATTCGATATATTCTTTATTTAATCCGATATTGAGTAATGTCCATTCACCAACAAAAGGATAATTTTCGGGTAACAAAAACGCGAGTTTAGGGACTTGAAAAGTAATTGTAACATCAGCTTTTACAATAGAATCAGGATTGTTTGAAAAATTTTCTTCGGAGAATAATCCTGAAGGCAAATCAATAGAAATGATATAATTTTTGCTTGCATTAATTTTCTCAATCACATCAGCTATAAAACCTTCAACAGGCTTAGAAAGACCTGAACCGAAAATAGCATCAATTATTACACTATCATCACTAAATTGAGGTAAATCAGCAATATCTTTTACTTCAGTAATTATGTTTTTTTTAAGTTTTTTTATTTTATCTTCATTCTTTTTAAAATCCTCAGAACATTTTTCGGAATATCTTAAAACAATCACTTCTACATTATAACCGGATTTTTGCAATAAGCGTGAAATTACAAGCCCATCGCCTCCATTATTTCCAAGTCCGCAAATGACTTTTATATTTTTTGTTTTTTCAATTCTTTCTGAAATCCAATCAAAACATTTACCGGCAGCTCTTTCCATCAAATTAATTGAGGAAACCGGCTCATGAGATATGGTATAAGCATCAGCTTCTCTAATTTGCGACGAGTTGAGTATTTTCATAATAATTATTAGTTAAAAAAAAAAGGGGCAAAAGCCCCTATAAAAAATATTAATAACGGCTTATGTGCTCCCACGGCATTTGCGATATTGCCGCACCTAAAATAACAACATAAACTATCCAGTAAATAATAGATAATCCACCTAAAATAGTTCCGATAATAGCGCAAGTTTTTCCTGCTTTCATATTTTTATATGAAGATAAAGTAAAATAATTCGGGTTTGCCATATATATTGCATTGGCTTTTCCCGCCATTACTAGTGCTATTATACCAAGGATGATACCTACACCACAGCAAAAAACAATCGACAAAATACCAAGAACTAAAATTGCAGTTGCATTTGGTAATGGAGGTTGTACATAGTTATAATTTCCCTGTTGAGGCTGAACAGGAGGTTGCTGATAATTTTGATTGTAATTGCCATAGTTTTGATTTTCCATAATTTTTTTTGTTAAAAGTTAATAATTATTTTAATAATATAGTTTATAAACATAATTGAAGCTGTAAATATAAAAGAAATTTTTAAAACCAAAGCGCCTTTTTTAAATTTTAAAAATAAATGAAGGATCAGATACCCCAACATAAATATTGTGGGCAATAACGCCGGATAAGTCTTTAAGCTTAATATAAAATTCCCATTAAGCATTTCAACAAATGCTCTTTGCATGCCACATCCGGGGCATTCAATGCCAAAATATTTTTTATATGCGCATGCAAACATGTGTTCTTCGAGCCAGCTTGTGAGAGATAACAACATTTCATTTTTATTTATAACTAAAATAGGCGGTTCGGTATGCAAATTTACTTAAACTTATTTGTTTTTTTATAAAAATTTCAGGGATAAATTTAACAATCATTATATTTGCAATATGTTTATTCCAAAAATGAATATTCGAAATGTTTTAAAAAATCTTATAGATTGGCTGAAATCTATAGTAATAGCGTTACTAATAGTGCTATTTATTCGGGTATTTATATTTGAATCGTATGTTATTCCCACAACATCTATGGAAAAAACCTTAGTTGAAGGAGATTATATATTAGTAAGTAAATTAAATTACGGCGCACGAACGCCTATCACTCTTTTTTCAGTTCCTTTTTTTAATAATCAAATATACTCCGAAAAAGTACAACTTCCCTATTTCAGAATCATTGGTTTTTCAAATATTAAAGTGAATGATGTAATAGTTTTCAACTATCCCCTTGAAGATGAAAAGCCTATTGACAAGAGGACTCCATTTGTTAAACGATGTGTTGCTCTGGCAGGCGATACTGTCAAAATAAAGGATGGTAAAATTTTTATTAACAGAAAAGAAATAAAAGAACCGGAAAATGCAGAATTCAACTACATTGTAAAAACCGACAGCGCCTTTATAAATGCTGAAATATTCGAGAAATTGGATATTACGGAAGGAGGTCCTTTTATGGATATTTTTACATACAACCTCACGATGACAAGAGCAAATGCAAAAAAAATATGCAGCAGCCCTTTTGTTATTAAATCAGAAGTAATGCTTGAAGATAGCGGCATGTACGCTGAAAATCTTTTCCCTTCTTCAATGTACTATTCATGGAATATGGATAATTATGGTCCGCTTGTTATTCCTGCAAAAGGTATGACCGTTAATCTTAATAAAATTTCACTTCCTTTGTACTACAGGATTATAAGCGTTTATGAAGGGAATATTTTAAAAGTTATTAACGACAGCATTTGCGAGATCAATGGCAAGTCATCTAAAACCTACACTTTTAAGATGAATTATTATTTTGTAATGGGCGATAACAGGCACAATTCGGCTGATTCACGTTTTTGGGGCTTTGTGCCGGAAGATCATATTATTGGGAAAGCTGTTATGATTTTATTCTCAACTGATAAGAAGAAGAATTTGTTTAAAAGGATAAGATGGGACAGGTGTTTTAAGGGGATTGAGTAAGTTATAAGGCACAATTTGACAAGGCATAAGGCAAAAGTTAGAGTGAAATAGGATTTAGTGAAATAGTAAAACAGGGAATTAGGATTCAATGTCGTTTAGTTAAGCATATCCCTGTTGTCATATCGAATCCCTCTTTCATCGGGATAAACTCCGTGAGATATCTAAAGCTCCGAAAAATAGATTTCTACCGATGGTCGAAATGACAAGTAAAAACCTTAGCTAAACGACATTGAATTAGGATATTTTAAAATATTGAAAACAAAGAATACAGACATAGTTTTTTCAACTGCATATTTGCCTCCGATTGAGTATTTCAAGGAGCTTGCAAAATATCGAAGTATCTATATAGATAAATATGAAAATTACATTAAACAGACATACCGAAATCGTTGTAACATATATACAGCCAATGGCAAACTTAGTTTAAGTGTACCGGTTATTAAAACTACGGGGAATCACACTAAAATAAAAGATATAGAAATAGATAATAATCAGGCATGGCAGCATATACACTGGCTTTCGATAGAATCAGCTTACAACTCCTCCCCTTTTTTCTTGTATTACAGAGATTATTTTGAGCCATTTTATAATAAAAAATTCAAGTATTTAATTGACTTAAACACCGAACTGCTTTATTTGCTTTTGAAATTATGTGATATTTCATGCGAAATAAAATTCTCGGAAAGTTACATTGAAACAAGTGAAATATTGAAAGATTACAAAAGTATCATATCACCAAAAAACAAAAAATCGTTAGTTCCAATTTTTCCCGAATATACACAGGTATTCGATGACAAGCATGGTTTTATGCAAAATTTAAGTATAGTTGATTTGTTGTTTTGTGAAGGAACAGGGTGTAGAACTTATCTTGAATTATAATATAGCCACAAAGACTCAAAGTCAAAAAGCTTCACAAAGAAAAACAATAAGATATTACAATTTAGTGTTTCCTTGTTATCAACAAATATAGGTCATAAAGTAAGAGTATTCCAACCACAGATAAGCATACCCAAAATCCCCAAAGTCTTTCAGAAATAAATGATGGGCTGTGTGAAATCCAAACGCTCAGTATAATCATTGTATCAACTATAATTATAGATTTAAGAGCTTTTGGGTCGATAAATTTTATTAAAAGTCCTATGATTAATAGCAACATGGAAAAACTTAACGAGAAAATAGCTATAAACGAAATTTGGTTTATTATTGCTCCCAGTCCAGAGTATGTTTCCTTTGAAGGCATTCGAATGCTACCCCAATCGTCAGATTCGATGACAAGAATTTTACGATCTGTTCTCCATCCTGGAATATTGCTCCAGCCGAATGAACTTACCGGGTAATGCATCCAGACTATAATCCAGCTAATGTCCCTGTCATTCTCCGCT
>JAAXXA010000724.1 GCA_013334735.1 Bacteroidota bacterium | reverse complement strand
ACCTAAAACAGTAACATCGTGAGAAAGTTGAAGACCTACATTGTTTGTAATTCTGAGGTTTTTAAAAGTATTTAAGCCTGTACCAGTAATTTCCTGCAAAGTATTTCCGCTGAATTTAAAAGTATCTGTATCGGTTGTCGGATTTTTAGAAAAAACACTACCATTATTAGTAAGTTTACCCGGCAATGATACAACTATGTTATGAGATAACACCATTTTAGTAGTGCTTTTAACATGCAAATTACATTGAGTAATAGATTCAGGGTCAATGATAGAAACACTTGTACAACTTTGAGGGCTGGCACATCCGTTTACTGTGGCAGTTACGCAATATGATCCTGCCATTGCAGTTGTTACAGAACTTCTGGTTGGATTTTGACTAGTAGATGTATAACCGCTTGGTCCTGACCATGAATACGAAGCTCCTGAAATTGTTGAAGCAGTAAGATTTAACGTTGAATTTACGTATATTGGAGCATTGTCATTTGCAGTTGGTGCAGATGGTGATGTATTTATAGTAGCTGTTACTTCAAATCTGTTTATGCTTTCACAACCGTTTACAATTTGACTTGCGTAATAATGGGCGCCATTAGTTAAAGCTGTGGAAGTTGCTAATGATGTACCTCCACTAGAAGCAGCATACCAATGAATTTCAGTGCCTGGTGTTGTTGTTAAACTAGCTATTGTTGGTGATAAACCCGAGCAGAATGCCTGTGGTGTAGATTCAACTGGAGCTGATGGTGGTGCAGTAAATAACCAACCGCTTCCTGCTACTGAAACTATTTGATTATTTACGCTGTTTTCTCCTGCGAACCATGTACATGCCGGGGTAACTACCGAATGTTGAATGTTTAGATAATCACAAATATTGGTACCTCCACCTGCTTTAACTAAAGCATGAGTTCCAGTGGTGGTGCTGTTTATCGTTATCGAATTTCCTGCTGTTCCCGATACGGTAAATGTGTTTACGGTTTGTGTACTGCCCGTGGTAAAAAGAATTGAATGTGATGCAGTTCCGTCATCTTTAAAGTCATTGAAAGTGTTTGAACCTGTGATTGTATTTGTACCGGTACTTGCTCCGCGGTTAAAATAGATGTTATTGTAAGTTTTTCCTCCACCTGCAAATGTGATGGCTGTGTTACTTTGGTCGGTTATCTTAAGTGTCCCTGTGTTTGCGCTTATTGTTCCTGCTGCAGTGTTATCAAAAACCGTCCCTGTCCCACTTAATAAATGAGTTGCGGAGCCAGGGTTTAATGTCCCACTTGCTCCGACAGAAATTGAACCGGCTGAAATTACATAATTATTTCCGCCATTCACAGCCGTAAGTGTTCCATTTATAATAGAAAGAGTCCTTGCCGCTGAAATTGCCCCACCCAATGTAGCTGTATATCCTGTACAGGAAATTGTAAGATTACCGTAAGTAGTTGCTGTTACTGTTTGATTAGCAGTTGTACAATTATAATTTACCGTACTTCCTGCATTCAAGGTACCAAAAGTAGGTATCGTAGTGTTTTGTATCGTCAAAGTGTTTGAGAGAGATGATGCGGCAGGAATATCAATTGTTCCTGTAAATGCAGAGGTTGATGGAATTGTAAATGTGATAGCAGCAACAGATAAGCTTCCCAAAATAACTTTTGAATTAGTGCCTGAAACTGTCCACGGCGTGCCGGCAGTTAAGGTAGCGACAGTTCGGTTTGCAATATAATAGAAGCAATTATTAGAAATAAAATCAGATGGCGCTGAACCAGTCCCATCTGTGTTTGTGCCCCAAGTTCCTAATACATTGAGGTTGCCTGTTGATTTTGAATAATAACTTGTGCAAAAAGCGCAGGGGGTAAACACCAAATTAATGTCATTTCCCGATTGTACTACGCTAAAAGTTCCACCGCCTAATCCGGGTGCAAAATTTGCCGTGCTTACCGTGAAATTATCTGCATTAAAACCAATTATGCTTGCGCCGCTTGCAATAGTCCAGATATACGAAGTAGAACATGTGAAATTTGATATGCTTAATGAAGTAAGGTCAATATTTATGGTTGATCCTGATACGTTTATAGCGCCGGTTGAAACAAGT
>JAAXXA010000723.1 GCA_013334735.1 Bacteroidota bacterium | reverse complement strand
CTTTTAAGCTTTTAAAAACTGCAGCGCTATCTTTCCTTGTAATTCAAACTCTGGCTTCATGCCTCGCTTATCCAGACTTTTGGGACGAAATTGATTACATAGTTCTGTCCATGGTATAACATGAAAGATTGTACCCAATTCTGTAGTTTAAAAAATAATTCCAGTATGTTTCAGCTTGTTCATGAGGTGTTGAAAACTCTATTTCCCGATACTGGATTTTCTTTGGTAATTTTATTATTTTTGCCATGTCTTAAAATAAATTACCCCGAAATTAGCTCTTTTTTGGCTCTTTTCGGTTTTTTTATTTTAAAAGTTATTAACATAAATTGTTAATAACCAAATGGTTGTGATTTAAACGAACATCCCTAATCAACTTACTTTTTAACCAATATTTTCCCTGTCATTTCTTTAGGAACTTTTAAGCCTAAAACAGTTAACAAAGTGGGGGCGATATCACATAATTTCCCATTCATAATAGTTTTATAATCTTCATCTATAAGAAAGCAAGGAACAGGGTTGCATGTATGAGCGGTATTTGGGGAACCATCCGGATTAATAGCAAAATCGGCATTACCATGATCGGCAGTAATCATTATGCTATAATCGTTAGCAATAGCGGCTTCCGATACTTCTTTTACACATTTATCGACAGTTTCCACGGCTTCTTTAATAGCTTCGTAAAAGCCTGTATGACCTACCATGTCGGCATTTGCAAAATTAAGACAGATAAAATCAGGTTTATTAATTTGTATTTCATTTATTACGGCATCTTTAACTTCAACAGCGCTCATAGAAGGTTTAAGATCGTAAGTTGCAACTTTTGGTGATGGAATCATTACTCTGTTTTCTCCCAAAAAAGCATCTTCTCTTCCTCCCGAAAAGAAGAATGTAACGTGAGGATATTTTTCTGTTTCAGCAATTCTTAATTGGCTTAGTCCATTGTTAGCAAGCACTTCGCCTAATGTATTAGTAATATCTTCTTTATCGTACATTACGTGAACTCCATGATAAGATTCGTCATAGCGGGTTAAAGTAACATAATAGAGAGGTATTGTTGGCATAAAAGGTTCTTCCATAGTTTGCTGAGAAAGGACTGTGGTAATTTCACGTAAACGATCGGTGCGAAAATTAAAACATATAAAAACATCGCCATCCCTAACAATTCCGATAGGGCTTGAACATTCGTCAACTACTACAACAGGTTTAATAAATTCGTCAGATACACCCGAATCATAACTTTCCTGTATTGCCTGTAAAACATCATTTGTAGGCTTGCCTTTGCCTGATACCATAAGGTCATATCCAAATTTAACTCTTTCCCACCTCTTGTCACGATCCATTGTATAATATCTGCCAATCAAAGATGCAATTTTACCGGTGGAATTATTTGAATTTAAATGTTCCTGTAATTTTGCAACATAATTTTTACCACTATATGGATCCGTATCTCTACCATCTGTGCAGATATGTATGAAAACTTTTTTCAATCTATGTTCTTTCGCAATATCACATAATTTCATCAAATGCTCCGTGGAAGAGTGTACGCCTCCATCGGAAACCAAGCCAAGAAAATGAACAGCTTTATTATTTTCTTTTGCATATTTGAAAGCATTTATGAGAACTTCGTTAGAAGCAATTGTATTTGTTTTGCAAGCGATATTAATTTTTACAAAATCTTGATAAATGATACGTCCTGCACCAATATTAAGGTGCCCTACTTCGGAATTTCCCATCTGACCATCGGGCAAACCAACGTCTTCACCGGATGTATTTAATTTGCAAGATGCTGCATTTTTATACAAACTTTTTATAAATGGCGTGTTGGAGTTTGAAATAACATCTGTTTTATCTTTGTTTCCTTCACCCCATCCATCCATTATTACGAGAAGAGCTTTTTTCTTTTTCATGTTTTTTTTAATTTTTACAAGCTGCGAGCTGAAAATTCATGCGCTGTTGATATTACCTTTTTTTAAGGTACGCAAAATTATTAAATTTAAAGAGAAATGAGATGTTATTTTATAAACAAAATTTTATTTATGAAAAAAGCATAGAAAACTATCGCCTATATATTTAA
>JAAXXA010000155.1 GCA_013334735.1 Bacteroidota bacterium | reverse complement strand
AAAAACACTTGTCAGAGGTTAACATTATTTGTGAAATTTATAATATAATTTCTGATAAAAAGTCTTTTTGATTAAATTTGATTAATTAGCAAAAACGGTAAGAATAATAACTCTTGCCGTTTTTTTATTTTATAAAATACAAAACAATTTTGTACATTTGCCTTTTAATTAATTTTGGTTATAACTGTTTATTATCCAGAGTATAAAAAGATAGCAGAAGCCTTAAAATAAATTTCAATTTTTTTTATTTTTGCATTAATAAGTAAAATGAAAAGTACAGTATTTACAATATTTTTTTCTTTTCTTTTTTTTATAGCAGCCAATTCACAGGATGTTAAAAAATCAAAAAAGATTGAAAAGATTGATGGTAAAGAATTTTATATTCATGTTGTTCAGAAGAATGAGACAGTTTGGAAAATTGCTAAAGCTTATAAAGTTACCCCCGATGATATTTATTCGGTAAATAAAGATGCCGAAAATAAAATAAAAACAGGACAAGAAATAAAAATTCCCCTCAACAAAAAAAAATCTGATAATACTAAAATCAAAAAAAATAAAGAAACCCCGCCGATAAAAAAAGATAAAGATAGCCCTCCAATAAAAAAAGATAAAGATATTACAACAATAACCATCAAAAAGGATACTGTCGCACTTAACAATATTTCTCCAAAACTACAGGATTCATATAACATAGCTTTATTAATACCACTTTACTTGAATAATATTTATCAAATAGCTCCTGATGATCCGGATATTAAAGAAAAAGATGCAAGCGATTTCCTTTCACTTCAATTTTTACAATTTTATGAAGGAATGCTTATGGCTGTTGATTCAATAAAAAAGAAAGGTCTTTCAGCAAATATTTATGTTTATGATGTTAATGATGATACATTAAATACAATGAAAATTATTGAAAAACCAGAATTTTCAAAAATGCACTTGATTATCGGTCCTTTTTATAAAAACAGTTTGAAAATTGTTTCAAAATATGCAAAAAATAAAAAAATAAAAATTGTAGATCCTGTTTCTGCTAATGATAGTGTTTTAATTGGAAATCAATATGTTTTTAAAGCAACATTATCAGTTGATATGCAACTTAAGCAACTTGCCGAGTATATTTTAGACCGATACCCTTCTTCGCCTGTTGTTATTGTTCACAATAATAAAGAAAATGAAAAAAGATATGTTGAATTTTTTGAAAAAAGTCTTTCAAGTGAATTGAAAAAGCTGGGAAGAATTGATACTAATTACCATGAGGTTGTTTATAATCAATCAGGTACTTCAGGAATTGTAAAATTTTTCAACCATACAGATACTAATATAGTTGTAACTTTTTCTAACGGAGAAATTTTTGTAACTAATTATATAAACAATTTGAATAATATTTACAATAATTATAAAATGGTCATTTTTGGACTTTTAAGTTGGAAAAATTTCGACAATATCGAAACAGAATATATGCAGAATATTTCTCTTCATCTATACTCTTCATCTTTTGTTGACTATACAGACAGTAATGTAAAAACTTTTATTAGTAAGTTCCGTGAAATATATAAAACAGAACCTGATAAATACGCGTTTCAAGGGTTTGATATTGCAATGTATTTTTTTAATGCATTAAAAGATTATGGACTAAATTTTGAAAAAGATATTGATAAAATTAAGGGTACTTATTTGCAGAATAACTACAAATTTATTAAAACAGGAGAGTATGATGGCTATGAAAATTCTTTTTTAAATATATATCGTTACGAAGATTATAATTTCATTGATGTTAGGGAGCATCCGCAAATTAAGGAAAAAGAAATTAAATAAAAAAAGAGAAAGGATTAGGTTGCAGTTCGCAGTCGGCAGTTCACAGTTCACAATTTACAGTCCGCAGTCCGCAGTTAGCAGTCCACAGTTCAAGGTTAATAGTTTTTGAAATATTACCTCATATCATTAACTTCCACACCGGGGTAATCAGTTTTGCTAAACGAAAAAATTGTTTCAGCAAGTACAAGATTGGTAGTAAATTTATTTACTTTATAAGTATATGTGGAGCCGTTTTTATCGTAAATAATCGTATTTGTAACTTGTTGACTTGTTTTGTCAATATAAATTCTAACTTTATAGTAAGATTTAGTTTTTAAAGGTGTAAGGTCGATAATCGAAATAGTTTTGCCTCCCTCAACTGCATCTTTAATAAATTTAGGCTTATAATTTTTGCTGTAATTATTTAAAATTGTTGTTGGAATTGCATCTTCTTGTCCGGAAACATTATTTACATTAACCTCTTTTTCATCTTTAAGATATGTCCAAACAGTTTTACCGTCGCAAAATATAATTTGTCCGCCAACTTCTACGCGGTATTTTGCTCCTTTAACTTGAATAGTACCTATTTTTGATTCATTAACTTTTGTTTTTGCATTTGCCATTGTATAAGTAAATTCTATTTTCATAGAAGTGTAAGCTTTCATTTTTGCGCTAACGGCATCAAGAATTTTTATGGCATTAGAGTTATCTTGTGCGAAAAGGCTGAATCCGCAAAAATAAAAAATAAGAAAAAACGATTCGATAATGCTTAACTTTTTCATAAATTGGTTTTTAAAGGATCTCTGTAAATTTTCAAAAATTGTTCCAAATGATCAAGGTCTTTTATTTTTACTTCTCTAGCTTTACTGCCTTCAAAAGGACCAATAATCCCTATTGCTTCTAATTGATCTATAATTCTACCTGCACGGTTGTATCCTAATTTTAGTTTTCTTTGTAAAAGTGAGGTAGAACCTTGCTGGTGTGTAACAATAATACGGGCAGCTTCTTCAAAAAAGTCATCTCTGTCGGAAGCATCTATATTTTTACCTTCATCATTACTTTCATCGTTGAATTCGGGTAGATGGAACGCGTCGGGATAGCCCCGTTGTCCTCCAATAAACTCTGTTATTCTTTCAACTTCGTGAATATCAACAAAAGCGCATTGAATACGTATAAGGTCGCTTCCTGTTGACAGAAGCATATCACCACGACCAATTAACTGATCTGCGCCTCCAGTATCTAATATAGTACGGGAGTCAATTTTTGATATAACTCTAAATGCTAAACGGGCAGGGAAATTTGCTTTTATTGTTCCTGTAATAATATTAACTGATGGTCTTTGAGTTGCAATAATTAAGTGAATTCCTATAGCTCTGGATAATTGTGCAAGCCGGGTAATAGGAGTTTCAATTTCTCTACCTGACAATATAATCAGATCTGCAAACTCGTCAACAATAAGGACAATATATGGTAGAAAGCGGTGTCCTTCGTTTGGGTTTAGTTTTCTTGATATGAATTTTTCATTGTATTCTTTAATATTCCTGACTTTTGCATCACGAAGCAAATCGTAACGCTGATCCATTTCGATACAAAGAGAATTAAGTGTTCTTACAACCTGCTTGGTGTCGGTAATAATTGCTTCTTCCAGATCAGGGAGCTTTGCAAGGTAATGACGTTCAATTTTAGAAAATAAAGTTAATTCAACTTTTTTGGGATCTACTAAAATGAATTTTATTTGAGAAGGATGTTTTTTGTATAATAAGGAAGTTAAAATTGCATTTAATCCAACAGATTTACCTTGACCTGTAGCGCCTGCAACAAGAAGATGAGGCATTTTGGTTAAATCTGCAACAAAACTTTCGTTAGAAATTGTTTTACCAAGTCCAATTGGTAATTCAAAATTATTATTTGTGAATTTATCAGAACTTAAAATTGATTTCATTGAAACGATTTCGGGTCGCTGATTAGGAACTTCAATTCCAATTGTACCTTTACCCGGAATAGGAGCAATAATTCTAATTCCTAATGCAGAAAGGCTAAGAGCAATATCATCTTCGAGATTTTTTATTCTCGATATTCTAACTCCGGGGGCAGGTACTATTTCATATAGGGTAACAGTGGGACCTATAGTAGCTTTAATTTTTTCAATTTGAATAGAATAGTTATTTAATGTTTCAACTATTCTGTTTTTATTGGCTTCGAGCTCTTCTTTTTGGACACCAACAGAGTTTGAGTCATAATCATCCAGAAGGTCGAGGGAAGGCAGTTTATAATCTCTCAAATCCAAAGTGGGATCATAAGAACCTAGCTCTTTAACAAGATTCATAGCTAGATCATTTTCCTCAGAATTTATATTTTCAATAATTTTATTTTCAGCAACTTTATTTTCAACAGTAAATTCAACTTTATCACTGTCCTTTTTAACGGGATCTGTAACTAAAACATTTTTTTTCTCAATTTCTTTATTTTTTTCAGGGACATTAATAATGCTTTTTTTTACATCAAATTCAACAGTATTAGTATTTATAATTTCATCAGGAATATCGGTATTATCTTTATTTTCTTCATTTTTTGAAATAGTATTTTTTGACAAAGCATTAGTAGCATCATTTTCGGATTCCGGTATATCAATATTGTTATTTACATCAATATTTTCAGCAGATATTTTTTTCTTATACCATTTGAAAGATATATTATAAACAATAATAAGAAAACTTATAAAAGAAAACAGAAGAATCATCCCTGCTCCAATAGTTCCTAAAACACCGGTAAGCCATGTGTTTGACTGGAAGCCAAAAATGCCGCCATAAATCAGATATTCAGGGGTATTTAAAAGGTAACCCAAAGCGAGAGAAGTCCAGATCAGTCCAAAAAAAGAATATTGAAATGTAATAGCAAGAGGAAAGGTTTTAGTATTAGAGAAAAGCTTTAAACCGCTTATAAACAATAGAAATACAAAAATAATCGATGCTACGCCGAAACTCTTTTTTATAAAAATATAAGATAAAAAAGCGCCCATTTTACCCATCCAATTTACTGAAACGATTTTTGGATCTATAATAAAATCAGTCTTAGTAAAAATATCATCATCAATTTCCCATGAGAATATATATGATATAAAAGCGAAAAGGAGATAAATTGAAAAAAGAATAAAAAACAGTCCTACAACCTTATGAAATCGTTCGTCGTTAAAAAAATATTTTTTTGTGACATTTGTTTTTTTTGAAGAAATAGTTTTTTTTGTTTCTTTTTTTTGTACCGTTTTTTTTGGTGGAATATCAGGAAGAGGAGCGATTATTTCCTCTTTTTTATTTTCTTTGAGAGTATTTTTTTTTAATTGATTTTTAATTATTTCCATTTGTAATAGGGTTCCTGTTTTGCAGTAATAATATTGCCGATGAAAAAATTAACGGAGTGTGGATAATAATTACGAATTACGAATTAACAATTACGAATTACATGGATAAAACAAAAAATCATATTTATTCATCCGCCATGGCGGAGCAATCTGTGTCATCAGCGTTCTTTTCCATTGCTTGGATATTTTGAATTTTATTCTCCTCCAAAAGCTTTTTTAAATTCTTCTTTGGTCATTTCCTGATAATCGCTAGGGATTAAGAAAATATTATCAGAGACTTTTGATTTTTTAATCTCTTTTACAGTATAAATAACTTTTGAATTTACCTGAGGGTCAACTTCTGAATATTCAAGAACCGAACCCGGCACTTCTTTGAATTGGGTTGAGAAATTAACATCAGCACAACCAATTTCTTCAGTAAAAAATATTGTATCGTTTGAAACAGTTCCCTCATCATCTGTTGAGGTGAGAATTGCTTTTTTACAAGTATAACCTGCAATCACTTTTGTTTCCTGTGTAATATTTAATTTGGGCATTGTAACTTTTGCCAAAGCATCTGAAATTTCCTGAGCAGTAAGTTTTAAAGCATATTTAGTCCCCATGTAATCAATCAGAACTATTTGTGTTTTTGTTGTTCCATCTGTAATAGAGGCTTGAGAAACAGGTCCGATAATAACTTCAGATTTTGTTTTGCAATCTTTAACTGTAACCACCAAACTAGTTGGTAGCTGTGCTTTTTGAGCTGGAGTGATATTATCTCCTGTATATTTGATGTCATAAGTAATTGCGCCTTGAGAAGTTTTTTTTGTTTTTTGTGCAAAACAGCTGGTATTAAGCGATAATAATATTGCTCCGGCAATAATAAAACTAAATATTTTTTTCATTTTTAACGAATTTAATGGTTTTTATTTTATTTAATGAGCAAAAGTATCATTTTTTATAAAGCATAAATAAAAAAAATAATAAATTCTGTTATATTTTCATAAATAATTACTTTTACAAATTCATTATGAGAAAAATATTATCAATAATATTGTGTGGAATTTTTCTGTTTAATATGGCAGGATACTATGTCGTTTTTATAATAATGCAACGTAATGCACGATCGGAAATGAAAGCTATGATTAAGCAAAGTATCCCTGATGAAGAAATGGAGGAAATAATAATTCCTATATCTCAAATAGCATCTGCTAATTCGGAGTTGAAATTTATTAAAAAAAATGAATTTATATACAAAGGTAAGCTTTATGATATTGTGAAAAGAAAGAATGAAGGCTCAAACACAATTTTTTATTGTATAAATGATAAGCAGGAAGAAGAATTGTTTTCCGGATTGAATGAACATATTAACCGAAATATTGATCAAAATAACCCATCACGAAAAAACAGTAAATTTCTTTCAAAAAGTATTGTAAAAGAGGCATTGCCTGAAAAACCTAAACATTTATTTTATATTAATAATATAAATAGAATTTTTTATAAAAATTCATGGTTAATACAAAACCAGTTTATTCCCATCTTAACACCACCACCCAAAGCATAGATAATGCTTGTATTTGAGGGATGGAGTGCCAGGTCATTGACTCCACACCAAGGCAGACCAGTGTTTGCAGGATTCCAGGTAGTCCCGCCATCGCTGGTTGTCCATACTTCACAGGAAGATTCGGAGCTATAAGCAGAGATGTAACTTTTAAATGAAAGATCAAGAGTAGTTTGTCCGGAAGTATTGATAACAGGAGACATCAGG
>JAAXXA010000154.1 GCA_013334735.1 Bacteroidota bacterium | reverse complement strand
TGTCGAAATATTATGGAATGATTGAAGATAGCAGGATTTCAAGTCGGTAACAGTTAAATATTGCTGTATTTTGCCTTATTATAAATACTTACAGCGTTTTATTTTTTCAACAGTTGGACACCAGTGACTTGGCGGTAACGGTTGGCGGTATGAAACGTAGCGGATTGCGTGGCTGCAAACCTATCCCCCGATACTGACCCTGCCAGCGGGAACTGAGCTTGCAAATTGCACTGAAACCGCTATGTTTTATGACAGCGTGTTGTATGCTGGGCTTTATTCATTGTCATTTAATTATCAATCTTTTACAAGCAAATTCCATCCAATCGAAGCACTGCCGTTTCCGAAAAAATTAGTTTTTAAGGTCAGCAAAAAGCAGTGGCTGACAGTCAAGCTCTTTTGAAATTTTTGGTTGCGAATTGGCTTGTGCGAATTGCAAATGTGCTTGGCTGTGTGAGTTGCTACAATTCTATCAATCCTTTCTTTAAAGCTTCAATTAAGAAGTTACCTGAAATATAAGATGCATATTCTTTGTATTCATCATTTTTATCATTTGTTAAATCCATCACAGATTTAATTACTAATGTTTTAACATCTAAGAAGTGATTTAATCTATAAATTGAAAAACTTTCCATATCAACACTGCATAACTTTCTTTTTGCGACATCAGTTGCAATTTTTTCTAAAACTTCTGGTGTATCTATTACATTGGCTCCACATGCCATTTGGTCGAATTTTAGTTGTGGTTCTTCAACTTTTAAAGTTCCCTTTCCCAATTCAATCCTTTTATTAACATAAGAAGTAAAAATACCTTTTAAAATACTTTTACATTGAACTTCAAACAGCTGCTTAGGTACAAGATTTGATTTTTCATTACCAACTTCAAAAATCAGCTTACCATCCTTAAGTTTTCCTCTTTGATAAGCTACAACTTCATTAGGAATAACAATATCACCAATATTGACTTCGCCATCTCGACCGCCACAAACACCAGTCATAAAGAGATATTTTATTCCAAATTCTCTAGTCATGATTGAACCAATTATGGCAGCATCCTCTGTTCCCATATCTTCTTGATACGAAGCAACAATCTTAACTTCATTACCTCCATTTAACTTTAATAAGCCTCTTATGAATGAAATATTATTAATCTTAACTGTTTGTTGTTCTTCAATATGCTCTAAAATTGGTTGAAGTTCCGTACTTAAGGCACATAAAATACCAATGTTTGCCTTCTTATTCTCTTCAATTGATATTTTCTGACTTAGTTGTAAGATTTTTAGTTCAATAAGACTGCTGATTGTATCTGTAAATATATCCGTCTCCTTCTTATCTCTTCGAAAAGCTTCATCTTCAAAGTCCTTCCAAATAAAAAATGACTCAATTGAGATATTCTTTTTAATTATTTCATTAAGCAGTGGTGTCAATTTTGATTTATCAATTAAAGTTGAATATTGACGACTCACAAGGAATATTGGTTTGTATTTTTCTTTTAGAACATCTAAAATTGGCATTAATTCTTGTGGGTTGCCTCCATTAGTTTTCCAATTTTCAAGTATTACATCAACTAAATAGCAATCAACATTTCCTTGCTCTATTTCAATAAACAAATCGCGGGGTTTTTTTATATGCTCAATTAAATACTTATCAGATAAAACCGCATTATACGTTCCTTCTCTATCTGAAAATTCATCGTCTATAATTAATAATGTTTTCATTTTCAAAGTGCTTTATTGTGTTATGCGTATGGGATGAATAAATTTGTATTAATTAAAAATAGGTCACCCTCTTTTTTCTCAGTCATGTAATCAAGTTTACCACCTAACATCGAGATATGTTCTTTTTCCAATTTATTCTTCTTATTAGCTTCTTCTGTGATATATTCTGGAGTATTTTCTGAGAAATTTAGAAATTTTAAATTTACCCCCTTTTCCGAATAATTAATAGATACTACAAGATTGAAATACTCTTGAGTAATAGCAGATAAATGATTAATATAATTTAAGTCTTTATCAATAAAACCTTTACTGTGTCTAACATTAGTCAATATAAATTCAATTTTTTTGACTATTAACCTGTCCATAGGTATCCATTTCCCAAACTCAACCTTGTTATCCTGAACAAAATCATTAGCAATCCCAATTTTATATTCTTTATATTTATTTTGACAGTCATAAATCAAATCCTTTATTTGGACAAGCAAAGGAAAATCATTATTTTCTCGTAATCCTACCTTTACAAATAACTCATTATGAAAATTATATATTAAATCACTTGTTAACCCCACAATAGCTTGAATATTACATATTTCCTCAAAAATCATTGAATCATCATAATAATATTTTGGAACTCCTGTTTTCGAAATAGCTTTAAAATGCTGAATAAAAGAAGACGCTAGTTTATTCAAGTTATTCAGAATGTCATTAATTTGTTCATGACCAACAACTTTACGAGTATTGCTGATAGGAAATCCTTTTATTATTGCATACAATCTATTACAACTAGAAATACTCTCATCAATCAAATCTTTTTTAATCTCACTTCTCTCATGAATTCTCTGAATTACATTAAATGATTTATTGTGATTTATACCAAAATCATTAAATATCTCATGATGAAGTTTATGGTAAGCCGTTTTTTCATCCTTAGTATAAGAGTTAAAGAAATTACCTTGCAAGCTATTATTTTCAAATTTTCGACCTTCATTATGAATAAAATAAGACATTAATAAATTCATGTCTATATTTTTAATATCAATATCTTCTTCAAGGAATGGATAAATTATGAGTTTGCTTAACCTAAATGGCAAAGAAATAAATGTAAGTGCACCTAATGCTGTTTCATTACTAACATCTTGCTCAAGATTTATTAACCTTAACAAAAGTTTAGCCATCTCAGAAATAATGTAATCAGAAAAATCTCTAACAAAAAATAATAAATTAACCGAAAGTATCTCTATTCGCGTGCGAATTTCAATGTCATCGTTTTTACATATTTTTAATGCCATATCATGACGACCAGTCATTGAGTGAATCTCTGTACAATATAATGTCAACCCAAGGGAATTAATTAAATTTATTTCATCGTGATGAATAGTCTTACCTGTTTCATTATCAATATAAATACTAAATTTTTTTGTAATTGATTTTTCTAAATGTTTAGCAACAAGACCGTGATTTTTCCTTTTTGAATATGGGAATTGGCTATCCCATGCCTCAGACCAAGCTTTAATTCTGGATTTGTGAGTACTGTAGATTAACTGTGATTCAAATGGAGTAATTGTTTTTAATGCTTCACATAAAGAACATTCACCTCTATTCCCCAATCTTGGGGTATCCATCCGCCAAAAGGCTTTATGTTTGTTTGGAATTGTGGTACTAAAAGGAAGCCTTCTTCTGTCTAAAATACATAGAGTTTTGACATTGTCTGCACCTAAATAAAATAGCAAATGTTTTAATTCCTTCCTAGTTTTACCATCAATGGTTCCGTCATCAAATAATAAGACATTTACAGTTTCTTTTCTTATTGTGTAAGTTGCAATTTTACTTTTAATATTTTCTAAAATTAAAGGTGATATTAAATATGCACTTGAACCTCTTTCTTTGTTTATTGGTATTAACGAAATAATTCGATTATGAATATTTGAATCTATACAATCCTTAATCTTACCTATAATACTCTCTGTATTAAAATGAGATGGATATACAATAATCTCACATTCTTCAGTTGTTGTGTTTTTATTTATATAATCTTTAACAGAATCTTTTAATAGATTTATTCTTCTGTCAAAGACATTATTAGTTATTCTTGTTCTGCTTTTTGGAATAGAAATTGACGATTCTGGCAAACTAATTATACTAGATTCATTCAAGCCAAGTGCAATTAAGAATTCGCCCAGCAAAAAAACTGAAAGTTTGCCTCCAATATTAAAGCTATTCTGAACAATTAAAGGAAAATCAATTTTCAATAAGTCATGTTTGTTTTCATATGAATAGTGTCCAAACTCTATTGTTTCAGGACTTGATTGCCATTCTTTGTATGCCTCCGATGGAGTATCCCCATAAGCACAAACAAATTCATAATTTCCATTACTTTTATTTTCAAGTTGATAAAAATCACTTACATATGTCTCTTTTAACTTATCATATATACGAAATCGCGGTATGGGAAAATATTTCCAACCATAAGGAGCTATTACATGAGAACGCCCTACGCGTCTATATTTAATGTTTTGAAAAGGAAAATTTTTATTAAGCCAATCTTTAGGCCACAAGAACAAATGAAATGTATTACTTATAGAGGCACTATTTATGTTTTCCTCTGAGTCTTTATATTTTATTGATTTGTGAATAAAAAAATGGATTGGCAATCTTCTTTCTTTTAATATAGAAATCTCTTTATCAAATTGAGACTGCCCTGAAACAAAAACACTACCCAACAAAATTTTAGTTTTATGACTATCATTACCATCATTACCATCATAATTGTAATATAATAATGTATTCATTTTTGAAGCTAGCTGAGATGTTAAAATATCAATATTTACATATTCTGTAGTATTAGGATTTTTAAAATTCACTAGGCATTTTGTACGGCTTAACTCACATTCAACAAGCTTTCTTGTATCAGCATCTGAAACTATTTGTGCGAAATTTAAATAGCCATCCATTATAAAATCGACATTCTCACTATACCATTCAATTTGACTATTTACATACAATAAGTTAAAGGCATCTGATTTCTTCTTAACTAATTCCCAGAATAAAAGGGAATCATGAGTTCTAATCCATGCGATTAGGTCTACAATGTAAAAATGAGGTAAAAAATCAATATTGCTAATTGAATTATCAAGAAGGGCTGAAGAACGTTTATACTTTTTTGATGCTATATCTTTTTCAAGAATTAAAAAAGAGAAGCGCTCAGAAAACAGTATAATTTTATCAATATTTTTAGTAATTGTTTCAGGAAACCAAGCATTTTCAATTCCTAATAGATACAAATTTGCTTCAAGTGTAAGTATATCACATATAATTATAGTTCTACTCTTAACTATAACATTTTGAAAATATTCAGATATTGATTCAAAAATTTCATTTTTCTGCATATACTTAGCTGGAAAAAAGAAACAATTGTCATAACTTTTATTATCGTTTTTATATATCTTACTGCATATCTTTTTACTAAAACTGAATCTTTCATCTATTACAAAAAAGCTTCCAACAGAAATTATATTTCTGTATCGCCTTTCGTAAATACTAATAGAATTTTTTAATTCTTGAAGAAATGGATGATTTTCGATAGAAGTAATTTCGAAATTTAACCTTGTCCAATACGACTCTTCATCCGAATCAAAATCCCACGTTAATCGATAAATTACGCTAAAGCCTTTAATGTTTGAAACAGTAGGATTAATTACATCATAGAAAGAGAGAGTTTCTTGAGTAGGGGCTTCATGTCCAATCCACTCATTACTATCTCTTGCACATATATAATTGTTACCTAAGTTTTTATATATTTGATGCAAACCTCCAAATTCTGTTTTTTTATTCCTATTCTTTACTCCTCGAAGACCTTTAAATACAGCTAAACTCCATGCATCCCTAAAAGGGTATTTGCCGTCATATCCATCACCAAAGTAATTTCCTGATAAGCCACAACCTGCATCTATAACAAAAACTTCTATGAAGCTAAAAATATTGTCAATAAAATAACGGTTAAGTTTAGGGGAATTAGAAAACTCTTTCCCAATAAGCTTCTTTTGTAAATCATATTCTGCTTTTGAAACGCGGGTGTTTCCTAAACCTTTCCTGAATCGAACGTAGATACCAACTAACTTAACAGGGTTATCGCCATATGCATGTTCATAAATATTTGAAATAGTTTCTGACAAAAGAATTCGTAATCGACTAATTACTTCTTGTGCTTTAAAGCTTTCAACTTTATTTTTGATAAGAGATTGAGAACTAAAAATTATATCTGATATCCAATTTTTTAATCCATACTCAGGCTCAGATATTTCAGCGCATATATCAACGACCTGAGCTTTAATTAGACTACAATTAGAGTAACCAAGAGATTCCACATATTTTTCAAATATTGCAGAATCAGTTACTAATTCTTCTCCCGAGTAAATAATTATATCAGATGGAAATTGATTTAAAAATCCTTCAGAATACAAGAACCCGGTAAGGTTCTTATATTCTGAATTTTTATGATTAGGTAATTTTAGTATTAATTTAGTTTTTTTAAATTTGGTAAGAGATATAAGCAGCGATAATAATGGTAATGGGTCTATCCATTTTAATGATGTAAAATCAATTGTTAGTTCGTTTATATCAATACTTCTTAACTTCTCTTGAATTCCACCAAACTGTTCTCCCCATTGCTTATTTCTAATTTCATTTGAATATATCAAACAATTCTCTATTAATTCAATTCTGTTAGGGTCCATGTTCTGCATATTAAAGCAAGTTAGTTATTTAGTTTAATAAGACGGAAATGCACTCTTTTGCAAATTTTGGCTTGTGTGTCAGCTCGTGCGATTTGCAAATGTGTGCATTGTGCGTAGGCATCCTCAACTGTCCCGAAGGGTAGAAGCGGGTTGGCAAAAACTAATTTTTTCTTGCACAAACCTTTAATCAAAAAAGTCAATATAATCATTCAGTTTTTTCAATTTCATAATCAGGTTATCTCTATGCAACTGGTCTCTTAGCCTTGCATACAACGGTTTGCAGCTACCCGAAGGGCGGGACTTTTACCACAAAACTTGATTTGAAAAACTAATTGTAGTCGGAAATTAAAAACCAGCCAATTTCGGAAATTAGCAATCACCCAGGCAGCGTCTTTAGATTACGTCATTTTGTAATGATTTCCTACTGCTTTTTGAAGCGGTAGTTGCTTTTTTCTACG
>JAAXXA010000722.1 GCA_013334735.1 Bacteroidota bacterium | reverse complement strand
GAACCGTTTGATTCGAGAATGTCAGATACTATCCTTATTGTATAAGGGTTTTCATCTGGTCCGGGAATTAATGGTTTTAAAGCTCTTAAAGCAAGATTGCCGTGTCCAACTTCTCTGCGGCTGGTACCTCTGTTAGCTTTAACTTCGCCTGTTGCAAATGATGGGAAATTATAATGAAGAATGAAATTGTTTTTTCCTTCAATAAATACTCCGTCAATTATTTGCGCGTCGAGTTTAGTGCCAAGAGTAATTGTGGTAAGCGATTGAGTTTCACCTCTGGTAAAAATTGCTGATCCATGAGCTGAAGGAAGATAGTCAACTTCTGTCCAGATAGGGCGTATTTCATCCAGCTTACGACCATCAAGCCTGATTCTTTCGTCAAGAATCATGTTCCGCATAGCTTTTTTCTCAACTTCATGAAAATATTTTTTTACTAATAAAGTTTTAGGTTGACGTTCTTCTTCAGGAAGGCTTTCAATAAATTCATTCAATATTAATTTAAAACCTTCGCCTCGTTCATATTTATTTTTGTTACCCGATTTGGCGAACTCATAAACCTTTGAGTACGTATCATCGTAAACAGCTTTTTTTAATTCTTCATCGTTAACTTCATGGCAATACTCTCTTTTTGGATTTGCTTTCTCAACCATAGCAGCTAATTCTAACTGCGCTTTACACTGAATTTTAATAGCTTCATGAGCAATCTTTAGAGCTTCAGCAATTTCGTTTTCAGAAACTTCTTTCATTTCGCCTTCTACCATCATTATGTTATCCATAGAAGCGGCAACCATAATATCAATGTCGGCATTTGCATTTTCACTAAAAGTAGGATTTACAACAAATTTCCCATCAATACGGGAAACCCTTACTTCGGAAATGGGCCCGTTGAAAGGGATATCTGAAACAGCAATTGCAGCGGATGCAGCAAGACCGGCAAGAGCATCAGGCATAATATTTTTGTCGGATGATATTAATGTAATCTGAACTTGTGTTTCAGCATGGTAATTATCGGGGAAAAGTGGGCGCAGAGCGCGGTCAACTAATCTTGAAATTAATATTTCATATTCCGATAAGCGGGCTTCTCTTTTAAAAAAACCTCCGGGGAAGCGCCCAGAAGCAGCATATTTTTCTTGATATTCAACAGATAGAGGAAGAAAGTCAACATTTTCGGCGGCTTCTTTTTTTGTAACGATAGTAGCGAGAAGCATAGTGTCGCCCATTCTAACAACAGCAGAACCGTCGGCTTGTTTAGCAAGTTTGCCGGTTTCGATAGTAATTATTTTTCCATCACCAAGGTCAAATGATTTTTGTACTCCTAATTTATTCATAAAAAATTATTATTTGATTATTATTTTAAGATGTTTCTGTAAATACAAAAAAAGGCAATCTAAAAATTGCCTTTTTCCTAATGTCTCAGGAATAATATCTATTTCCTGATACTAAGTTTTTTAATAATAGTTCTGTAACGATCTATTTCTATATGCTTTAAATAATTGAGCAATCTTCTTCTTTTGCTAACTAAACCTATTAAGGCTTTTTGAGTACCAAAGTCTTTTTTGTTGACTTTAAGATGCCCAGTAAGATGGGTAATCCGGTTAGTAAATAAAGCTATCTGAGCTTCAGGAGAACCTGTGTCGAATTCTGACTTACCAAAAGTAGTAAAAAATTCTTTTTTCTTTTCTGTAGTTAAGTACATGTTTATCTGATTATTATATTCAATATTTTCTTAAAAAGGACTGCAAAGATATGATTTTGTTTTGATATTACCAAAATATTATATTTTTTATTTTTAAAAATTGATTTTATCATGGAATATTTGAATTTTGAAGCCAGTATTTTTTTTAAAATAATTAATAGTTGAGTTCACTTTGAGAAACTATTTAACTGAATTAATTGAAAAAGTTACCACAGATTACTCAGATTATCACAGATTTAATTTTTTAAAAAATCTGTGAACTTAGCGAAGCGACTCATGAACACAATATAAACAAGAAAGTGTGTGAATAATCTGTGGCAAAATTTAATTTTGCGACTTTTCGGAGTGGGGTCAATAGTTGAATTCATTCAAAAAAGTTATAAATT
>JAAXXA010000153.1 GCA_013334735.1 Bacteroidota bacterium | reverse complement strand
AGATGACGGTGTATCTCTGGTTTACATTCATGATGAGAAGATTAAAATCAGTGAAAATAAATGTGATTATATAAAAAGTGATTTACATACTTCTGTAAAAATAAATAAATACGTTTATGAATCTGCTAAACCGTCAAAAAATAGGAATAAGTTTTTTGAAGAATTAAATAAAACGCCTATTAATAAACTGATAAGTAAGTATTCACGCCCAGGAGTATATGAAGTCTTTCAAAATTTAGTATATAAATTGGCAAAAAATATTGGGATTGTAAAAATAGTAAAAAAATATTATGAGAATAGGAATAATGACTCCATGGTGGACACATGATAACTATGGACAGATATTACAAGGATATGCGTTGCAAACAGTACTAAATACAGAAGGTTTCGATGCGTTTATTATAAAATACAATGCCCAGTCAGACATTGCTATTTATAAATCAAGAGAGGGCGGTTATTTAAAATATTTAGCAGCATATGTAAAGCAATTTATTAAGTACGTGTTATATGATTGCTTGTCGATATATGATAAACGTAAATTTAATGATTTTAAGAAGAGATATATAAAATTATCAAAAATATATCTAACATATGAAAAGTTATTAAAAAGCTATCCAAAAGCAGATGTTTATATAGCCGGTAGTGATCAAATATGGGGCCCATGGTTCAGATTAGCTCCATATTTTTTAGATTTTGGGAAAAAAGAGATAAAGAGAATTGCTTATGCAAGTAGTTTTGGTAGAGAAGAATTATCGGATAAAGAAAAAACAATAATAGCGCCGTTAATTAAAAAATTAGATTTTATTGGTGTGCGTGAGTTGTCTGGAATAGAGGTATGCAAAAGATTAGGCGATAATAGAGCTATGTGGGTTCCCGATCCTACTATGTTATTAACGAAAGAAGATTGGATTAATATCATAAAAAAAAGAGATAATTATAAGGTTAATAATAGCAAAATATTTATTTATGTTGTTGGTAATGATAGTACAAGAGATATTGAAAAAGTCGTTGATATAATAAATGAGAATAGTAAATATTTTGTATATTATGCATCTGATATAAATGAAAAAATACAGAATATAACACCAACTATTGATGAATGGGTATCTTTGATAAATGATTCAGATATAATAATAACAAATTCTTTTCATGGCACGGTCTTTAGTATATTGCTTAATAAGCAATTTATAACTATGCCGCGGATAAATGAGCAAACAAAAAAAATGAATACAAGAATTATCTCGTTATTAGAACGATTAAATATAAGAAATAGATTTGTCGATATAGTTGATAAAGAAAATATTGATTCTATAATAAATAGTTGTATCGATTGGGAAATAATAAATAAAGAGGTGAGTATGTGGCGAGAACAAGGTAAGAGGCAGTTGTTTGCTAATATATAAAAAAGAAATTATTCAGACGGAATAATAATAATGAAAAAAATATGTTAAAAAATATTGTATATAATGCGATTCTTAAACAGGGTTATGAGGTGTCTAAAAGCGATACATCTTTAATATGCAATGCTATTAAAGTAAATAAAATAGATTTAGTTTTAGACGTAGGGGCAAATAAAGGGCAATATTCATCAGAAATTAGGAAATATGGTTATAATGGGTATATAATTAGTTTTGAGCCCTTAGAAGAAGCTTATAAAGTATTGAAAAAAAAATCTAAAAAGGATAAGAAGTGGGAAATATATCGACGCGCAGCTGTTGGTAATATCAATGGAAAGATAGAGATGAATGTTTCAGGGAATTCTGTTTCCTCATCAATATTAAATATGAAGAAAACTCATACTGATATCGCTGTTGGATCGGGCTATGTTGGGAAGGAAAAGGTTGATATTATAAAGCTTGATAATATTATGGATGAGATAAAAGATACGTATAAAAATATATTTTTAAAAATTGATACTCAGGGTTACGAGTGGGATGTACTTGATGGGGCTACAAATATATTGCAAATCATAAAAGGTTTGCAATGTGAAGTATCACTAGTAGAATTGTATGAAGGTCAACATTTATGGCATGATGTATTAAATAGAATCAAAAGCGAGGGTTTTGAAATATGGTCAATACATAAAGGGTTTTCAGATAATAAAAATGGTCGTACATTGCAAGCTGATGTAATATTTATGCGTGATTAAATATATATATATATATTGCAGATACTACTTTCGTGTCACAAGTGATATTGACGGATAAAAATGTTTGAGTTTGATTCTTGAATCCGTCGTGGTAAAGCGCCAGTTTATCGTCGCCTCTTTGTTGTTGCGCTCTCGTTGCAATGCGGAGAATTCGCGCTTCACCTCGGCAATTTTCTCGATTCGACGATTCAGGCACTGACCTGACAGCACTCGAAGTTCAATCTCAGCCATGATTCAGCAAGCTCCCGTGTTTCGGCGTGTACACGAAGTCGAATCGATCAAGCAACGCTGGCCAAGTCTCGTAAAGTGAACCGGGCGTGTGCGTGTTGAGATTATCCATGACCAGCGTGATCTTTTCGGCATGCGTGTACTTGAGCGCGATGTCAGCCAGAAACCTTGACCAATCCAGCTTTTTTCGGGTTTCGGTGACCTTCACCAGTCGCTTGCCCATCAACGGTTCAGTGGCGATGAAAATATTGCACGTGCCGTTCCTGACATACTCGTAATCATATCGGGCGGCTCGCCCTGGTTTTGTCGGAATGGGAATTTGGCTTTCGCCGATCAGTTGCTTCGGCGACTCATCTATGCAGACTACCGGATAGAGCGGATCATAGAGTTGCTTGTACACATCCAGTACGCTCTCCATGTGAGCTACAAATTTGCTGCTTTGCTTCGGCGGGATTACCCATCCTTCCTGCTTCCACGGCTTGAGTTCGTTTTTTTTAACGTCCGACGTATCGTTTCATAGGAAATCTCTTCTACATAGTTCAGCTCGACGGCTTTATCGGCAAGCAGCCTCAGTGTCCAGCGAGCGCGACCTTCCGGGGCGGGAGAACAGCTCAGGGCAATCAATTTGGACTCAAGGTCGCCATCGACTATGCCGGCAAAGACGCGACTGGTCGGTTTGCGAGTCATGATCGCCTCAAGCCCTTGTTCAACGAATTGCTTTTTGACCCGGTCTATGGTTTTCATGCTCACCTGCAAGACCCGCGAAATGGTCTCATTGATGGAGCGCTCTTGCTGATGCTGGCCTTCATCGCAAGCCAGCAGAATAAGGGCATACGAGACGTTTTGGGGTTTCTGCCTGCCTTTGCTGCTGATCGCATCAAGCTCTTCTCGCATTTTTTAGCTCAGGGTCACTCTGTACTTTTTCATCTTCAAGATAGTTGGGTTGATCGTTGAAGATGAAGGTAAGCGTTTTATGCGACGCTTTTACGGTGATGCGACACTAGAGGGGGCGCAGACTGTGCCCAATTCTTTTTCAAATACTGCTCTTAACGGTATGATATTTTAAGAATAAAGTCTGTGAACAAGGTGAAAATCTGAAATAAGACGACAATATAAACTATTTTAAGAATGAAAAGAACAACGAAGACTCCGGAGAACAGAATAGCGCAATCCAACGGTACAAGGCATCATATCGAGGTTTCCACAACATCGGAATATGTTACCCCTATGGCACAAGAATTTTTTTTACTATGAAAAAATCCGCGTGGTAAAAAAATGCTACCATATTCCTGTTATCCTGTTAATGCACAATTTTAAGAAGAGCCTAATAAGTAATGAGAACTATTATATTTGATTTAGAAATATATGGGCATCATAGCGAGTATCTTATACATTTGATGAGTTATATAAAAGAGTCAAAATTTGATAAAAGTGAATATTATTTCGTTGTTAATTCTTCATTTAAAGAATTTGTTGAAGCGCAATATGGTAAATGTGATTGTGTTGATTTTTTGAATATAATACAAATTGATAATTATGAAAGCGAATATGCTAATACTGGTGGATATGTACAAAAATCAATAAAGACATATAAGATATTAGATAAATATGCTAAAAAATACGGTGCGGAAAAAGTTATATTAATGTCAATAAATATATTTATATTTTCATTGACCATTTATAGGCAGAGTTATCAAGTAGAAGGTATAATGTTCTCACAGTTTACAAGAATGGGGGTTAGTGGATTAAAAGATAAGGTAAAATATTCGAGAAAATATATTCAAACTCTATTGCTGGCATTAAATTGTAGTGTAAAAAAAATATTTATTTTAAATGATGATTATTCTTGTAAATGGTTGAATAAAAAAATAAATAAAGATGTATTTATATCTTTACCAGACCCGATCTTTAAAAAGAACGATGAAGCAAAAGTAAATATTCGAAAGATATATAATATAGGAGAGGATAAAAGAATATTATTACACTTTGGAAATTTATCAAAAAGAAAAGGTAGTCTTGATATACTTGAAAGTATATCACATATAGATAATTTATTGCGTAAATCCGTGTGTTTTCTTTTTTTAGGCAAGCCAGATGAGGATATAATAAGTGACTTGAAAAGACAGATTTTATATTATAAAGAAAAATATGATATAAATATAGCTTACAATTTTGATTTTATACCATACCGTGAAGTTAAATGTATATTTGATCAATCTGATGTCGTGTTATTGCCGTATAAAAATCCCGAAGCCTCCAGTGGTGTATTGGGGCATGCTGCATATTCAAAAAAAATTGTTATAGGTACAAATATCGGGCTTATAGGAGATTTGATAAGAAAATATAAATTGGGAATATTATTGGAACGAGTTGATCCAAAAAACATTGGGGAGGCGATCAAAGAATCTTTTACATTTGATAAAACAGAGTGCAAGTATGATCTCTATATAGAAGAGAGAAGTGTAAATGTCTTTTGTAAAACTTTATTAAGTACGTGATAGCTATAAATGAAAATTAACAATTTAAAAAAATATATTCCTACAATAAATCTTGCATTGATATTGTTTGGTTATGCATTTATAACAACAATATTTATTCCAAATTCATACGATGATAATAGTGTTATTATTACAAGATATGTAACATTGCCGCTAAGATTATTTATTTTATTGGTTAATCTCTATGTTCTTGTAAAGAATTATGAGCGAGATAAGGGGTTTAATAAATATATAATATTACTATTCATATTTTTTCTATTATATCTTACTGTTGCTGTTGTATATATATCTGTTTTGGAGACTACTGTGGAAAGAGTTTATTATAATAAGAATGACTACTATTTTTTTATTATTGGTGTTACTATTATTCCTTTCCTGTCCGTATTGTATAGTTATAAAAAAATAAATATAAATATGTTTTATGATATTGTTATTCCTATGCTTTTTATAGCTCTTATTATTTCAGTATATTCTAATCAATCACTAACGAAGAGCGTTGATTTGAGTAATATACGGCAACAGGGAAATAAAGGATTATCAACTATAGAATATGGCCACATGGGGGTAAGTTTTATATTAATATCGTTATATAGGGGAATGAACAATAAGGGTCAGAAAATACATAAAATATTTAATATAGCTGGGATAATGTTGGGTGGTTATATCATGTTAAAAGCTGGAAGCCGAAGTCCGATAATATCATTACTGATAGCAATAAGTGCTATCGCTTTAAATCAGAATAAAAAAATATCTATTAATATATTTGTAATTATTGTAATGTTTGTTGGTTTGTTTTTGTTTTATGACGATATCGTTAGGTTTATAGGTATAATATCCCCAATAATGGAAAAGAGAATAAATTTATTAGAGCAAGGTGATTTAAATATGAGAGATGTACTCCTTAATGATGCTATTAAGGAATTTATAAGTTCACCTCTTATGGGTAATGATATAGTATTACATGAAGGGAGAAGCGCTGGCTGGTATCCACATAATATTTTTATTGAGTCTTTTATGGTCTTAGGAGTCTTCGGTGGTTTAATAATTACTATATTGACTGTTGTTACAATAATGTATTCATTATATTTATTGAAATATGATAAAGAGAATTCAGGATTATATGGTGTTTTGTTTTTACAACAATTAGTTTTTAGCGGTGTTTCTGGAGCATTGCACACTTCTGCTGTATACTTCACATTGATGGTTTTAATTTTAATGAATGGCAGCTATTTAAAAAAAAAAACAAAACAATTAATAAGTAATTTAACTTATTAAATACTTTTTATTAACAAATCAGCAATTAACATAATGAAATAATATTATATTGGAAGTTAAATTGCTATATGTTAATAAATAAGGCTCTTCGCGGAATTTAATGGGCGGGTAGCAATAAGGATTGGCTTGGTGTAATGTGTTCATGAACAGCAACACCAACACCAACACCAACACCTATCCCCAGCGTATGCAAAGCCTCATTGGCCACTACCAGCAGTTATTAGGATTACCAGAAACTTGGAAGATTTCGGATGTCAGGCTGTTGTTGTCCGGCACCCGGATAGAGATCCATCTTGAGTATATCGGTCCCAAAGTTGAATGTCCTGAATGTGGCAATGCCGGACGGGTCTATGACCTGGCGCCAGAAAAGCGATGGCGGCATCTGGACACCATGGAGTACGAGACGCATCTGATAGCTCGGGTGCCTCGGTGTGAGTGCAAAGAGCACAGGGTCAAGACGATTAAAGTCCCGTGGGCGACACGCTATTCGCGCTATACCCTGAAGTTTGAAGCACTTGCTGTCGAGTTGCTCCAGGAGTGTTCAAGCATACTATCGGCGTCGAGGCTCTTGCGATTGAACTGGCATGCGACCAATGAGATCATGAGGCGCGCGGTTGAACGTGGCCTGAACCGTCGAAACAAGAATGCAATTGATCATCTTGGCATTGATGAAAAGAGCTTCAGGGCAGGCCATCAGTATGTGACGACCCTAAACGATCTGAAAGGCGGTCGGGTACTTGAGGTGGTTCAAACCCGAACAAATGAAGCGAC
>JAAXXA010000721.1 GCA_013334735.1 Bacteroidota bacterium | reverse complement strand
ATTTTGCTTGTAACATTTTCTTATGTTGCAAATGCTCAGAATAGTTTTGAAGGGGAACTTCTATTACGTACAGAAAATTGCATTAAAGGTTATAAAGAAGATGCAAGCATTACATGGTATATAAAAAATGATAAACATCGCATGGATTACAATATTGAAGGAAAGTACAGCATCTCTTACACAATAACAGTTAATAATAATGTTGCCAATATGTATTCTAAAAAAGAAGGGAAAAACATCATTACTCCTTTGACATTAAATCCAACAGATGTTGTTACAAATTACACAATTAATAGTACTGATAAAAATGTAAAACTTGCTTCTTTTACATGCACGAAATATAACTTAACTCTTCCTGACGGAACCCTTGAAATATGGCTTGCCGAAAAAACGCAACTTACTATTAAATCCTTTCCTGCATTCATGCAAAATGCTTATTTAAAAATTATTTCCGGTTTGGATTCGCAGGCTTTTCCGGTAAAGATTGTAAAAAATGATAACTCAGGGAAATTAGTTTTCTCCCAAACAATTACTTCAATTGATGCAAAAACAGTCCCTGATTCAATATTTGTAATTCAATAAAAAAATGCAGGATTGCAAAATATCTGTAAAGATTATTTTTAAATGCTTTCGGTATATTTATACTATGCTTGAAATAAAATATGGACTAATATACAAATTGGCAATTCGCAATCAACAGTCAGCAAAAATTGCCGACTTAAAAATGATGAAATCCCTAACTGCTAGTAGGCAAGGTATCCCTTTTACAATTTATATATTTTTAATTTTGTTATTTTCATTATCTCTTAAAGCTCAGGACATTCATTTTACTCAGTATTATAACGGACCTCTTAATGTAAATCCTGCATTAACAGGTTTTTTTAAAGGCTCTCAACGATTTACTTTGCAAAACAAAACCCAGTGGCGTTCCGTTACCACTCCTTTCCAAACTATTGCCGCATCTTTTGATATGCCTGTAATTAAACGTTTTATTAAACGAGATATATTTGGCGGAGGGGTTGCAGTTTTTCGTGATCAGGCAGGTGATTCTAAGTTTGGAACGACTCAGATAAATTTTTCTTTTTCATATATAAAACCTTTGTCGCGAATTAGTAAACAGTTTGTATCTTTTGGTATTCAGGCAGGTGTAGCGCAACGTACTATTGATTATTCAAAATTAATTTTCGATAATCAATATGATGGAAGCGCCTTTAATTCAGGGCTTGACAACAATGAACAATTTGCAAAAAACAATTTCGTATTTCTCGATTTGTCTGCAGGTGCATCATGGTACTGTATAGTTCAGAAAAATTTTGTAATAAATGCCGGCGCTGCTATGTTTCATATCAATATGCCAAAACAATCAATGTTTGGGAACAATAATATACGGCTTGATCCAAAATTAGTTTTACACGGAGGTACTCAGTTAGGAATTTCGAATAAGTTTCAATTGATACCTTCATTAATGTTTATGAAACAGGGTGCATATTCGGAATTTAATATTGGTTCGTTGGCAAAATTTATTAAAGTTCCAAATGGCGGAAAATATATGGCTTTGTCGCTTGGTATGTTTTATCGTTACGGCGATGCTTTAAATTTTGTAGCAGGAATGGATTATAAAGATATTTTTGCAGGACTTAATTATGATGTTAATTTGTCAAAACTTCTTCCTGCAAGCAATGCAAAAGGAGGTTTAGAGCTTTCATTGGTTTATATAATTAATAAGAATAAAAGATCATATATCAGGAAAATCCCATGTCCGATATTTTGAAAAAAGGCATAAGGGAAATAGGTAATCGGTATTCGGTAAAATAGGTAATCAATAAAATAGGTAATCAGTAAAATAGTAAAATAGGGAATTTTAGTTTAACTTAAATAATTCAATAACTACCTAAACAAGGCATAAGGGAAATAGGTAATCGGTAATCGGTAATCGGTAATCGGTATTCGGTAAAATAGGGAATTAGTAAAATAGTAAAATAGGGAATTTTAGTTTAACTTAAATAATTCAATAACTACCTAAACAAGGCATAAGGGAAAAGGCATAAGGCAGATAAAAATGAAACAATTTATTTTTTTAATAT
>JAAXXA010000152.1 GCA_013334735.1 Bacteroidota bacterium | reverse complement strand
ACCAGAGCCGGAAGGACTTGTAGGAGCGCTGGCGTTAGTACAAGGAGAAACCATCATATATTGTAAATAATAAGTGCCGGAATAACCGACATCATAAGCGCAAACTTTCACATAATATGTTCCGCTTGTGCTGCAAACCCAACCGTTTATAAACGATTCGCCATCGCTACAACTACTCCCATCGTCGTTTGATGTTACCGGTGTACAATTATCGTTGGAATAATATATGCCAAGCCATGTATCCCATCCTGTATTTGAGCCACATGTCCAGCCATCGTTACCATTGCCGCAAGTGCCGAAATAATAGGTGTATCCCGCTAAAGCATTAAATGAATAATATTTGGCTTCACCTTCTACAATGCTTGAGCTGTGTGATTGGCAGCTCGTTGAAGGTGTAATTGAATAGTCAGATGTGGAACTGCTGTATTTAGGATACATATATATGGCTCTGGTAGCAGAGCTCGTAGGACCACCGCAAGCATTTGTCGCTGTTACGTACCATGAATAATTACCGCACCAACCATCGGAAGAGGATCCTGTAAACCAACCTGACCAACTAGTACTGGAACCGGTGTAAACAAGAGAGCCACCAATATAAAGATTATAGGTAAATGGCGCTGTTCCTGTTGGCGCATTCCACGAAAAGGTCGTCATAGTAGTTTCTCCGGGTTGTATATATGCGCCTGCCGTGGGAGCTGTAAGTGTTGGAGCTCCGGGAGCTGTACAGGTTGTAATATCAAATGCCACAATGGGAGTATTCCAGCCATAAGCAGGTGTGCCTCCGCTAGGTACATAACCACATGTATTCCATGCCCAGCAATGAGTAGTATTTGGAGAAGTATAATAATACCATACTCCCCCATTAGTGTATGCTCCTAATGTATGAGATCCATTTGCAAATTTTGCTTCAACTAAAAGATTTGTTGTTGTGCTGTAAGCATAAGATGCAGATACTCCGCGCCAATAGTCAACTCCACCGGTTGTAAAATCTAAGTTGCCACTATAAATATTGGTAAATGAGCCAGCGCCGACCAAGGTAGCGCCGGTGAAATGATCACTTGCAGTTGAAAATAATCCTACTGATGCGCTATTGTTTATTAATGCGTTATTTGCATGTTGTCCAAAATATACTGCTGTAATAGTGCCGGTATAGCCAATATTCCCTGAGAGAACGTAAAATTGAGATGTTCTTGTGTTGCAGCATGTGTTCCATGGATATTCGTAATTGGCAGACCAAGGGTAGAAGATTTCTACAAAGTATGTAGGGTCTAAGATTACAGGATATTTCCTGTCGGGAGAAACAAGCCAACTAACAGGGATAATAACTGTAATATCTATGATGCCATCCTGTTTCCATTTTATTTTTGTAACAGGAAAAATGATACTCTCACCATTATCATCTGATTCATTATTTGTAATATTAATAGGATCACCTGTAAATTTACTATCCCATATTCTTGCGGATAAAAATGAAGAAATAGTGTCATTTTCTTTCACTACATATACAACACCTTTTATTTCCCTGTCGCTGTTAACTAAGCCTAACGAATCATATAATACCGCGCCTGAAGGCAGATGCACGGTTTCAGTAACGGAAACATTCTCAGAATTTGATATGCCACTAAAAACGCTCACATTGTCGAAAATCCATCTTTGATAAAGAGCTGATGAGGTTGCTTCGTATTCAAGTTTTACATCCTTATAAAAATTATTATAACTGATCTTATTTTCATTAACCGAAACTTCAGGTTTGTTAAATTCAGCTAAAGGTTTATTATCATTATACCAAATATTGGGATTAATACCAAAAGAAACGCTATTGTTATTATGATTTACATTAACACCATCTTTAATATCCTTGCCGAATTTACTAACAAATTTATTCGTTTCATTTATGTAATTATATTTAACATCGTTTGATGGAACAATATTAAGGTCAATGTCTTCCCACGCGCCGTTTGCAGCTTTATAATGAAATGGACCGCCTATAATTACGCGGACTTTATTGGTGTCAATTTGAAATTTCTTTGAAAACTCAGTTCTTTTTTCAACAATTTCCTGTTCAGGTTTATATTCTCCAAAAATTTCTCCTTTTTGCCAATCTTTGCTTATTATAGAACGCTTTCCAATAGCAGTTCCGAAATCAGATTTTTGGGTTGAGAGGGTTTCGTTTTCAGATACAGCAGGAGTTTGAAGGGTTGTTGCTACCTGTGCGTTGCTTGTTTTAGAAATAGGTGTAGCGGTTTGTAAATATTTGTTCGCGCTTCCTTGATTTTGTGGAGCATGTAAGCTATCCCACTGTTTGCCGGTGGTAAGATTATATTTTGAATATTCTTTATCTTGTTCCTGCATAGTAGAAACCTTAACGGTTTGAGCAAATACTGTCAAATAAGCAAGACAGGAAGAGAGTAAAAATATTTTTCGGAAGAGTCTTTTCATAAAAAATAAAGTTTAATTAACAACAGAAACAGAGCCTTTTTTTATTTCACTATCAGCGCCACTAATATTGGTTGGTTTAATAACATAATAATAAGTTCCTTTGGAAACGTATAGCCCGTTAAATTTGCCGTCCCATCCGTCTTTTCCTTCATAAATCTTTTGTCCCCATCTGTTGAAAACCGAAATATTATATCCTTTCAGGAAAAGGTCGTTTATATAGTCATTATTACGGGGAGTAAATGCATTAGGGAATGATTTAACATAAATGCTTATGCTGTCTTCTGGGCTAACACAACCATTCTGTGAAGCGCTTACAAAAATATGAATTGTGTCAGAATCAGCGTAAGATGAAGTAACTGAATTGCTGATTCCTGATACTGGCGATTGAGAACCAATTATAAAATTATATGTAGAATAACCCGATGGTTCAGCAGTTATAGTATATTCCTGTCCTGAATATATCCAATTATTTGTAACATTAGATACAAGAGAAGAAATCGCGGGCAAAGCGTTTACCGTAATTGAAACATCATCTGAAGCAGAGCAGTTATTGGCATCGGTAACAGTAACAAAATATGTAAAAGCTCCTGAACCGGAAGGGGTAATAATTGTAGATTGTGTTAAATCACCTGAACTCCACGCGTAAAATGGAGCGCCTGAAGTAGCAGTCAGCGTAGCGGAATCACCTTCGCATATAGTTACATCATTACCTGCATTAGCAACAGGAAGTTGATTTATATTTACGGTAACATTAGCTGTATCTCTGCAAAATTTGGCATCCCATATAATTAAAGTGTAAGTTGTGGTAACAGATGGTGTTGCAATAGGATTTGCAATGGCTGAATTATTAAGCCCGGATGAAGGACTCCATGTATATCCAATACCGCCTGATGCCGATAAGTTAACGGGATTATGAAAACAAACTGTTGTATCATTAGCAGTATTTGCTATTGGAAGAGGATTAACCGTAATATGAATAGTAGTATCTTTTCCATTGCCACAAGCGTTAGAGCCAAATATCGTTAAATCGCCTGAAGTTGCATTACCCGAAAAATCTATAGTTATTGAATTTGTTGAGCCGCCTGTTATTATTGCCCCTGTGCCGGAGTATGACCATGTATAAGTTACAGCATTGTTAATAGGAGATACGAAATATGGTACGGCCTTTTGTCCTTTACATACATCAGAGGATAAAACGGGAAAAGATGTTACTGAATCAGGAAAAACTCCTATAGTAACCCGATCAGTATCATGACAGCCTGTAGTATTGTCAGTAACAGATAATGTAAATGCTGTAGAATTTGTAAGATTTGTTGTTGTGGGATTTTGAATATTTGGAATCACTATACCTGTAGATATCCAACTGTAAGAATAAGACCCTGAGCCACCTGATGCTGAACCTGAAAGTGTAACTGATGTACCATAAAGAATACATGTATCACTTCCGGCAGAAACAACAGGAGGAGGAGTAATTGCTACTGTTACAGGTATTGTATTTGAAACACATCCGGTTAGACTATTAACACTGGCTGCATAATAAATTGAAGGGGAGTTAATTGTAGGCGTTGTATATGTTGCGCTGGATGCTTGTAATAAGTTTCCTCCTGAAGCGGCATCGTACCAATTATATGAAACCGTGCCGCTTGGAGAAGTTACTGTAAGCACTGTTGACGTTCCGCTACAGATTGATGTATCGGCAGCCTCCGGCACAGGTTCGCCCAAAATGTAAGCATAAGGCGACATTGTTGTAGGTATGGTAGCAGTAATACTGCCACTTGATGGACCTGCAATTGGATTCAACACATAATTCCAATTAGTGGGAGAAGGTATGCTACCCTGCAATGCAGATATTGTACATTCTGTCATTCCTGATTGAAAGTCGGTGGGAAGATTGTAAGAAAAAACAAGGGAGCCGGAAGGAGTACCTGCATCAGGTTCTATTCGCGCCCACCAGTTAGAATAATATGTTCCTGTATTGGAGATAGTATCTTCCAAAACAAACAGGTTGCTAGCTCCACCCGCGGCAGACTGCTGATAAGTAATGGGACGGTAAAGTACAGGGGTTGTATTTAAAGGTCCAACAGGGAAAATATAAGTGTTCGATCCTGTTATATCTCTTCTGAATTTTCCTGAAATAAAACTGGTTGACGAATATCCTAACGGCAGTGATAGCGAGGGATCGCTGTTGTTCAGATAAAATTCGTGTAAAGTTGCACCGTTTTTTGTATATAAAATACCGTTTGTAAACTGAGCTTCATTTGTAACCTTTACATCTGAGCCAAGTACTACGCCAGCTCCTGTGTTAGTGATAGTAAATTTATAAAGATCGCTACCCCCTGTATTTAGTATTTGCTTTGTAACAGCATTGCTGCCATTCATCAGAAGCCTACCCTGATCGGCAATAAATACTCCATTTGTACTGTTAATTGAAAAATCTCCTCCGACATATAATTTGCCGCTACCTGCAACATCCCACGTTCCCTTGGTTACAGTAAAATTATTAAGCAAGTATATATCTCCCTGAGTATTTGCCCCGCCTGTAATAGGTTTAACACTACCGGTGGCTTTATTAATAACGAAATTATAAAACGGGTTAGTAATCGGGTTAGCTTGATAAACGGTCTGTACAAGAGGGTTGCTTACATCTCTTAAAAAAATAACAGAGCCGGTTCCACAATTAAAAGTACCATTATTTGTCCAGTTTCCATATAGATTAATATTTTTGGCATTAGCGCTAAGAACAGCTCCTGAGTTAATTACTATGTTGTTTAAATAAAAACTGTAAACTCCTGAAAGGCTAGTGTTTTGGGCAAAAGTAACAATTGCCGAACTGTTGTTCCTGTTAAAAGTACCGTTAATAACCACATCGCCTTTAAATGTAGTATTTGTTGAATGTAAAGAAACTCCAAAGCCTCCTGCAAGCGGGTAAGTACCCGGGACAGAGTCGTTATTTATAACTTTATAAAAAGTAGGCGGATTGGTTCCGTTTATAGAAATGGGGGCTCTTTTTGTATCAAATACAACAGTACCTGTTCCGCAATCAAATGTGCCGGTTGTTTGGAAATCGCCTGTAAGGCAAAGGGTACCGGTTTGTAAATTAAATGTACCTCCTGCATTTATTGACAGATTTCCGCCTCCGATATACGTGTATGTAATACCACTGATAACTATAGAAGTTGAGCCGCCGTTACATCTTAAAATATGGGATGAACAATTTAAAGTTCCTTTGATTATAAGTTCATAACATTTTGCAGTATCAACATCAACGGTAATATTACCTCCGCTTACTATTGTTACTACATCATTTTTGGTTGGAATTACTCCTTCTACCCATGATGAGGCGTTATTCCATAAATAGCTTCCTACTTTACTTGTTCTGGTTGCAGCTTTTGCTTCTGAAAAAATAAATAAGAACAGAAATAAAAAAACAGAGTAAAAAATAAAATTTTCTTTAAATATTTTCATAAAACAAATATTGAAATTCAGATTAAAAAAATTAAAAATTATAGAAGTATTACATTTAATCTGTTAATTTTATAATTATCAAACAAAAATAATAAAAAAAATATATAAATAACTGATGTTACTCAAATAAAAAATATTTTCTTGATGTTATGCTTAGTTGGCAGTCGGCATTAAACAATCAGCAATTATTGCCAATTCAATGGCAAGTAATTACTTCAGTTCCGAAAGAAACTGTTGGTTCGTTACTGATATATTTTGCTGCAGCTACATAGTCCACATCAATATAATGACCTGTCCACCAACCATACGGAGAAAAGAAAAGATGAAAATTGTTCGTGCTACAAGTAGGCGCAGTAAAAGTATTAATATCCTGAAAAGTGGCGCCATCATAGCGCGATAAATAATAATTATTCGTTGCAGCAGCGCCATCCCATTTTATTTCCTCTCTAAACCATGTATCTTGCCAAAAGGGAGTCATTTTTTGACCTGCTGAGCAAGGTACAGGATAGAAACTATTAAAATTAGAATAATGACAACCATCACCACTATAAGAATCATAAGCATAAGAAGCGCCAACATCAATGGTTCCATTAGAAACAGTCATCCTGCCAAAATAATAACTATTTCCGTAATGTGCTCGTTTTTTTGAAATAAGTCTTATTTGAGATGGCAAAGTAACATTAGCGCTTGAAATGCTTATATATTTATCTGTTTGATTTTCCTCTATTCTTGCGTAACCCCCAGAAACACCTGTATTCGAAGGGTCCGCGTATGTAGAGCGAACCCATTTTGTTAAATCTAAACTGCTGCCGTTGAAATCGTCAAAAAGAATAAACGTGTTATCGCCATTGCTGTATGCAGGCGCAGAGCTGTTTCCGTAAAACAGAAATATTCTGGAATTTGTACTTGCAGCAATAGAAGGTACCTTTACCCATATTTCGCAAGTGCTGGTGTTAACGCCACGTTCAATCCAATAATTCAGTACACTACAAGTAGTATCAGTAAATCGTAAATCGGAACCATCGGC
>JAAXXA010000720.1 GCA_013334735.1 Bacteroidota bacterium | reverse complement strand
ATAAATAATTAGTATTTATAATAATTTATTGCTTGACAACTTTTCTATCGCGCTTACTATATCTGCTTTTTCTGTAATTCCTACAAACTGTCCAATAGGTTTTCCATCTTTAAAAATTATTATAGTAGGAATACTTTGTATGTTAAAACGATCTGCTATGGAAGGATTTTTATCAATATCCAACTTAAAAACCGAAGCTTTACCAACCATTTCCGTACTTACTTTTTCAATAATAGGCGATTGAATTCTACAAGGCATGCACCATTTCGCCCAGAAATCTACAAGCACTATTCCGCTTTTTATATTATCGTCAAAAGTGCTTTCGGTTAATGAAATAACCTCTATATTATTTATTATTTCATATGATGTACTGTTTTTATCAAATGTTGCCGCGCGCCCGTTACAATAAATATTACTTACTATCAGAACTGATGCAAATAACACAAAGCCTATTGTAATTGGATTTTTTAGAAATTTTTTCATTATTTTATTATTTTATTTAAGATTTTTTATAGTATTTACCAAAAGTTGTTTCGGTTGTAAACCGACAAATTGTTTTACCACCTTGCCATCTTTGAATATTAGCAAAGTCGGAATATTTCTTATTCCATAAGTAGCGGCAATACTTCTATTATTCTCCACATCCAATTTTGTAATTCGCGCTATGTTGCCCACTTCTTCAGCTACTTCCTTTAATATTGGCGTCTGCATTTTGCATGGTCCGCACCACTCTGCCCAGAAATCAACCAGAACAATACCTTTTGCAATTACTACAGGAAAACTCTCGGCATTTATATTTATTATTTCTTTTGAAATTCCTACCATTGTTTTAGTTTTTAAGTACGCCGGTAGTATTCAATCACCGTGCCAGTACTTACATTGCTTTGTATATGAGGTTTTTATACGGTTTTGTAATTTTTAATATGATATTTTATTCTTAATTTTAAATTAATATTATTAACTTTGCATTAATTAAGTTAACTTTCATAATATGAAAAAAAACTCTGATACCGGAATAATGCTTGATGCTCCGTGTGGAATATTTATTACCGACAGTAGTAAGCGAATCACTTTCTGGAACAACGATATGGAGAAACTTAGCGGCATACTACGATTAAATGCATTAAACCAAAATTTGTCATTTGTTAAATTTTATAATATAAACCAAACAGGAAAAAATCTTCTTGATTTCAAAGAATGTTTTAAAGGAAAAAAAACGAATGTTGCCAAAACAGCTTTCATTGAAAATGCCTCACATGAACAAATATTGGTCTTTATTAATGCCCGTTTTTTTACTGAAAATAATGAACAAAAACTAATTGTTATTGTAACTGACATTTCAAGAGAAATTACTTGCAGTACTGTTTCCGCAACTCCATTTATTGTAAAAGAGAAAGAAGCTTTGCAAAAAATAGTGGGAAGGGACGAAAAAATATTTGAATTATACAGGATGATTGAAATGGCAGCAGATTCAATGGCAAACGTAAACATTTCGGGCGAAAGCGGAACAGGAAAAGAGCTTGTGGCTAATGCTATTCATCAGCTATCAAACAGAAAAAACAAACCATTTATAAAAGTTAATTGTTCAGCGCTCACTGAAACTTTGCTTGAAAGCGAATTGTTCGGTCATGTGAAAGGATCATTTACCGGAGCTTATAAAGATAAAATTGGAAAATTTGAAGCAGCCGGCGGGGGAACTGTATTTTTGGATGAGATAGGCGAAATAAGCCAGATGATTCAGGTTAAATTGTTGCGTGTGATACAGGAAAAAATTGTTGAACGTGTTGGCGACAACAAACCCATAAAAGTAGATATGCGAATTATTACCGCAACAAATAAAAACCTTAGAGAGCTTGTAAGCAAAGGGCTTTTTCGTGAAGATTTGTTTTACAGGTTAAATGTTTTTCCTATCCATACTCCTACTCTGCGCGAAAGAATGAAAGATATTCCTTTGCTCACTAATTATTTTATTTCAAAATTCAACAATCAAACAGGGAAACATATAAAAGGACTGACAGAGGATGCTTTTCGTATAATAATGGATTATAACTGGCCCGGAAATGTGCGTGAACTGGAGAATAGTATTG
>JAAXXA010000719.1 GCA_013334735.1 Bacteroidota bacterium | reverse complement strand
GTTGCTTTCATACGTGCAATTTAATTCTTAAATTTCAATGAAAGCAGCTCGGCATAATACCAAGTAAGCATTATTAGCAGAGGTAAAACAATATTATATCTTTGAATGCAACTTGGTATAAGCAAGCTTAATATTATAAATTAAATTATTGTTGAAACGATAAAAATATTACTGCAAAAATATTTTATTATTTACCTGTAAACAAGTAATTTAAACAAATGTTTCTGCTTAAATTATTAGTTAAACATCTTAATTAAACTTAAGCAAGCATACTTAATAAACTTAATTTTTTGCTTTATTATAATTAAATTACTTATCTTTACACCATATTTTTCCAATATGGCTGTCTTTTCTTTCATCGAAAATTATATATTGAATGTACTTGATAAAGCGCATTCAATGCTGCCCGGAATAGAAAAGATCATCGCGATATATTTCAATCCTGAAACTAATTCAATAAAAGCAAAATGTGCGGTTGAAGACAACGAAGAAGGTAAAACTATTGAAGAACTTAGTATAGAAGACAGTGATGGCATAATTGATAAATTACGCATAAAAAATTCATACTTTAATTGGTACCAGAGGGATGAAACACCTTTTGAAGTAAAACAGAAGAAGAAACAGGTTCAAATGAGTGTATTTAATGAACTTGATAATATTGTATTGTGTTTAGGATATTTTAATGAACATGATAAAAAGAACGACCTCCTGTTTTTTTATTTTAACAAGGACAGGAGTAATTTCGGAGTATCGGAAAGTGATAAATTTTTAACCCCCACTAACAAAAAAATTATCGGTTTTATGCTTTATAACAGCATTAAAACAATAGTGGAATCAGCTAATAAAGATATTGTTATTCTTAAAACATATAACGAAAGTACAAAATCGCTTGTAAAAAGATATTCACAAACTAAAGAAGAACTTTTAAAGGCAAGAAATAGCTATGGGCTAAGTTTGATTGATTTATGTAAAATGTACTTAAAGGAATTAGGCAATAAAGAAACTCGATATAATTATATTTTTAGCGAGGATGCATTAAATAGGATTAAAGCTTTTCAGGGCGACATTACAGAATTGAAAAATATTATTCAAAAAGCTGTTGATTACGTTTCCAATTTATATTTCGATAGCAATGAACAAGATATATACATTTCGGAGGATTATCTGAATTTCGAAACTTTATGCGGAGGAATTGCAGTAAAACCGCAAGAAACCCAATTATTTGATAAGTATTCAAAAACAATTAATTTGCTTGAGAAACTTGAAAAAGCGGCAAGAAATGTTGTTGCTCAAAGTATGAATCTTACAAGCGCAAATGTGGGAAATGCCTGCTCTACTCCTATATCAGCGCCTGCAATTTCGGACGCTGTAAAGAAACATAAAAATAAGATCATATTCCTTTTGAATAAATATCCTGATAGATGGAAATTGATAAGATCCGATTTCAGACCTGTAAAAAATGTTTTATCAGTAAATTCGGATCATTTATTTGAAAAAATCGCGTAGATTAAATTATATCTATTTCAGAATTAGATATAAAGCGTAAATTAATCCGGGCACGAAAAAACATAAAGTAAGTATCAAATCTATCCAGAATTCGCTTCCAATTCCATTATTCAAAAAAACGGCAAGAGGTGGAATAAATATAGCTATAATACATAGAAGTAATTGATCGGTTCCGCCGCTAACATTTGATTGTACTGCTTTTGCAGAATAAACACGATTTGCATTTTTTTTGAAAAATTTTCCTTTAGATGAAATAATATTTTTTGATATTTCATTTTTTACAAAAGATTTTTTTGTATCATTTTTAGAAATATATATATTATTAAGCTCTTTTGAGGTATTATTTGAATTCAATATTAAAATAGGATTTGCTGAAATATCACATATTTCATTACAGGCAATTTGAGGCGCTTTTGTTACAATATTTGTTTCCTTTTTTGAAGGACTATTTAAAATAGCTGTTTCACCTTTCTTAAAATGCGTATATTTCCTCGCGCTAAAATTGTCTGTTTTTGTAAGACTGCATGAGGAGACAATAATTCCGGTTAACAAAGCGGAAATAATTACTGATAAAATGCTTTTT
>JAAXXA010000151.1 GCA_013334735.1 Bacteroidota bacterium | reverse complement strand
TATCGAAAACAGATTTCTCCCGATGGTCGAAATGACAAGTAAAAACCTTAACTAAACAACATTGATTTTAGAATTAAGATTTTTGATTTAACACACTAATTTTCAATCACAAATCTAAAATCACAAATCTAAAATGATATATAAACAAAACCTAAATAATTATAAATTTCTTTTTTTATTTATACCATTAATTATTTTGGTATTTATATTTTCCTGCAACCCGCAAAAAAAAATAATCAAAGAACCTATTAAAGAAAAAGGCGCTGAATTTTTATTTCAACAATTAAAAAAGAATGAGTTTAAGTTTAATTGGTTAACTATTAAATTTTCAGCAAATGTTACATTTAATAAAACGGAAAATTCATTCAGTGGCACTTTACGAATGAGAAAAGATAGTGCAATCTGGATTTCTATATCACCGGCACTTGGTATAGAAGCTGCTAGAATTTTTATAACACCCGACTCGGTAAAAATGTTAAACCGATTGCAAAATACTTTTTTTGAAGGAGATTTAAAATTTATAAGCAATACTTTAAATACATACTTTGATTTCGAAATGCTGCAATCATTGCTTATCGGAAATGATATTGCCGTTTATAAAAATGAAGTTTACAAAGCATCTATCGATGGAAAACTTTATTTATTAAATACTATTGGCCGGATAAAATTAAAAAAACATCTTAAAAATGTAACTGACAGTTTGAATCTGCTAAAACAGGATATTTGGCTCAATCCGTATAATTATAAAATTACAAAAGTTCATTTAAAAGAACTCAAAGAAAACAGAAAGCTTGAAGCCAATTATAATGAGTTTACTAAAGTTGATAGTTTGTTATTCCCATCTGTTGTTGAATATAAAACAACAAACGAAAAAGACAAACTGGAAATCAAAATTGAACATTCTAAAATTTCATCTGCCGGTCCTTTAGAATTTCCATTTAATGTGAGTAATAAATACAAAAAAATTGTAAATTTTTAATTAATACTTTTTATGTTTTATAAAACAGCATATCTGTTATTATTAGTTTTTTTTCTGAATATAAATGTAATGTTTTCTCAAAATTCTAAAGAAAAATTGCAGGTAAAAAAGAAAAAAATCGAAAACGATATTGCGTATTCTGATAAACTTTTATATCAAACCAAAAAAAACAAACAAATATCACTTAATCAACTGATTATATTAAATAATAAAATTAATCAACGCGAAGAATTAGTATCTAGTATTAATAACGAAATTCATAATATTGATTATAAAATAAACAATAATTCCGAAGAAATTTCTAAGCTTTCAGCCGAAATTAAGCGATATAAAGCTGATTATGCTAAAATGATATATTGGGCATACAAAAACAGAAACTCATTTTCCCGACTATTATTTATATTTGCTTCTGACGATCTTAATCAGGCTTTTCTACGACTTAAATATTTACAACAGTATATTAATTATCGTCGCAAACAATCGGAACTAATAGTTAAAACTTCAAAATTGTTGAATATTAAGCTAACAGAACTTATTAATACAAAAATTAATAAATCAACTGTTTTAACTTCTAAAGAAGCTGAAAAATTATTACTTGCTAAAGAAAAAGACGAAAAAAATGCTGCTGTAAAAAAATTGCAACAAAAAGAAAAAGAATTAATTAAAACAATTAAACAAAAAGAAAAGGAATCAAAAAAATTACAACAATCCATTGAAAATCTTATTGCCGCTGAAATAAAAAAAGTAAGTCGCAACAACTTAACCATCAATTCTGTAACACCTAAAAAAACATCAAAAACATCAAATATTTCCAAAGAACTTGGATTAACAGAAACAGATCAGATATTATCAAATAGTTTTACATTAAATAAGGGCAAATTAACATGGCCCACCGAAAATGGGGTTGTTACAGGCACATTTGGCGAACATCCGCATCCTGTATTATCAGGAATTAAAGTAAAAAATAATGGTATTGATATTTCAACCGATAATGGAGCTAAGGCAAGAGCTGTTTTTAATGGAAAAGTAACCGGTGTTATTTCAATACCAGGTGCTAACAAAGTAGCTATAATACGTCATGGTGAATATCTGACAGTTTACTCAAATCTTAAAGATTTGTATGTCAAAACCGGCGATATTGTGAAAACAAAACAAAATATAGGACTAATTTATACTGACGTTGCAGAGTCAAAAACAGAATTACATTTCGAAGTGTGGTTTGGGAAAACACTTTCAAATCCACTGATTTGGTTACTTCCCAGTAAGAAATAATTTTTTTTTGGATTTAATTATTATTAATTATAATTGTTTATTTTTGCTATATTAAAATCAGTTTATATTTTACATTATACAGCATGTAGTTAGTGATATATAGTGTTTCTTGACTGCTTATCACTTATCACCGAATACCGATTACTTTTTACTGATTAAAAATCAGAAATATATTAATTTATACAGCGCGAAGAATAACTATGGCTAATATTTTACTTACTCAACAATGCGTTAGGTCATGCCCATATTGTTTTGCAAAAAAACACATGGCTGACTCCATCCCCGACGACATTCTCACTTGGGATAATCTGATATATATTGCAGATTTGATGGAACATTCAAACGAAATGGGCGTATCTCTTTTAGGTGGCGAACCTACATTACACCCTCATTTTGTTGATTTCGTTTTGTATCTGCTGGAAAGAAGATTTCATGTTAATGTTTTTACCAGCGGAATTATGGGAGAAAAAATGTTTAATGAATGTGAACGCGTTCTCGGAAAGATAAGTCCCGACAGATTATCTTTTGTTTGTAATGTAAATAATCCCGAGAAATCTTCTTTTTCTGAATTAGAAAATGTACGTAGATTCTTAAAAACATTCGGACACCTTTCAACTGTCGGGTTTAATATTTATAAACATGATTTTAATTTAGATTTTATTTTTCAATATGTTAACGAATTTGGCTTACGGCGGCATTTACGTCTCGGTCTTGCACATCCTATTCCCGGGCAGCACAATATTTATGTTCATATTGACAAAATGAAACTAATGGCAGAACGTTTAATTTCTTATTTACCTGTTTTTGAACGTCTAAAAATTAAAGCCGGCTTCGACTGCGGTTTTCCATTATGTATTTTTACCGAAGAACAGATAGGAAAACTATTTAAACATAATAGCGGACGACTTAGTTTTGGATGCGGTCCCGCTATTGATATCGGTCCCGATATGACAGTTTGGGGTTGCTTCCCCCTTTCAAATACACATAAACGCTCAATTTATGAATTCGATTCTATGAACGACATCAGAAATTTTTACCGCGACCTGCATCAAAAAGTAAGAACCGAAGTTTCCGGTATTTTTGGCGATTGTGATGATTGCATTTATCGTGAAGAAAATTTATGTATGGGAGGCTGTCTGGCTCACTCTTATAATCACTTTATTAACGAAGCTAACATCAGATTTAAGGAGATATATAAATGACAAGAGAACACATAATTGTTTGTCAATTTGATGAAAACCTGTTAGGGCGTTTACATAAAAAACGTCTTGTTGTTAACACTTCTGCGGATGCCAATATTCCACATATTTGCCAATTTGTTAACAATAATCAGAATAATCTGCATTGTATTGTTATTCACCAAAATAATACTCTTGCTTCTACTCCGTTTCACGAAAACTGGCGCGGTATTCCAATTGCTGTTTTTGCCGATCAAATGGGTTCTTTTAAAGAAATTATGCAAAAAATGCGACTGATTCGCGACCTTAACATACGTATTTTTCTAAATACAGATTTTAAAGAAAATTTTACGAACATTCATATTTTAGCTTCTTTAGGAATTGACTGTGGCGTATTTTTCGGCGAAAATAATTTAGACTGGGAAGCATTGAATGATTTGATGACTTACTCTGTTTACTCCAAAGCACATCATGCAACCATTGAACCTTTTCACTTTATTATTAACAATTATAACCCTACCCGTACAACCGATTTTAGCTCAGTTTATTTTAATAATCCTTATACATATCTTCACATTGATTCAGAAGAAAATATTGCAATAACAAAAAATGATTTAATAGAAGGAAAATACATTGCATCCGGAATAAATTTGATTCCTGATATATCTGAAAATGAAAAATATAAAGAAGCTTTACATTCATGGCAGGAATTTTTTCTTCAGGAAAATGGTTGCGCTTTTTGCCAGGCATGGAGAGTATGTATGGGGAAATTTTCTACTTCAATTAAAGATAATCCCGGTTGCAGTAAATTTTTTGTTGATATGATGGAAGCAGCTGATTATTTTTTATCGGTACAGCATAAAAATAAAAGAAAGGAATTATGGCAACCATAATTTTTAAACCTACCGAAAAATGCAATTCCAATTGTATTTATTGTGATGTGGTTACAAGGAAAAAGCCTAAAACCATGTCGCTAGACCTGCTTGAACATATTTTTAAAAATATTGATGAATACCTTAAATCAAAGCCAAAAGAACATATTCAACTTATTTGGCACGGCGGTGAACCTTTATTACTTGGTGAAGATTATTTTTTAAAAGCGATTGAATTTCAGGAAAAATATTGTCCTGAAACTAAAAATAGAATTGATCATGCAATTCAATCAAACCTTACTTTACTTAACGAAAATTACCTGAAAATTTTCAGAAGTATGGGCATAAACCAGATAGGAACCAGTTTTGAGCCGCTGCCTAATATGCGCGGTCCTGGTCCCAACCGCGATTCAGCATTTTATAACAGCCGGTTTATGAAAGGTATAAATATGCTCGAAAAAAATAATTTCGGTTGGGGATTTATTTATGTAGTTACCAAAAAATCGCTGGAACGCCCACTGGATATTTTCTTTTATCTTTCAAACCTTAAGCCCACAGGTGGTTTTATGCTCAATCCTGTTTTGATTTATGGTAATGATAAACATGATATTGCCATGACCCAGGAAGAATATGCCGATTTTCTGGGCGCTATCTTTCCTTATTGGTGGAAACATCGCGACAGATATCCGCATGTAAACCCTTTTAAAATGTTTGTTGAAAATATTATTGAAAATAAAAGGACAACAGGATGTGAAGATACAGGAAATTGCGCTTACGGGCATGTTTACTTAGGTCCAAACGGAGAAGCTTCTCAATGCGGCAGAGCAGGCGACTGGGATATTATTTCTTACGGAAATATTAAAGAACGTTCTCTAATAGAAATAATGCAGGATAAACAAAGAGAACAATTTATTGAACGAAATAACATTCTTCTTCAGGGAGAATGTAAAAATTGCCCCATCTGGGAATTCTGCCATGGAGGCTGTCCTTTAGATTCTTATATAAAAAATAAAAATTTTATGCACAGAACTAATAGATGTGAAGGAAAAAAACTATTTTTGGAAAAATATTTCTTGCCCATAACCGGGGCTAGATTATAAATTGATTATGACGAAAAGTTTAAAAAATATTAAAGAAAAACCCTCAAAAGCTGCAAAGGTAGCCAAAACTAAAGTTCCTAAGGTTCCCAAAGAAGAGCTTTGGATTAATCCTGTTGGCGGCTATGGCGATATTCTTATGTTGTCAGGAGTGTTGAAATTAGCGTTTGATAAAAATCCATTGCAAAAATTTAATCTCGTTCGCCGTACAAAATATACTAATTTGCTTAAAGGTCATCCTGCTATTAAAGAAGTTGGATACCCTCCTAAAGATGCAAAATTTGCAAATACTAGTTATTGGAATGCCGAAAATTATCAAAGCGGTAAATACCGTGCATTTCAATTACTTGCAGAGAATTTTGGACTACAAACACCCGTTGAGGAAAAATTATTTTTACCCGGGGAAATCGAATCAGATCCTTTACTTGATAAAATTATACCATGGAAGAAAAAAAATATTATTATCGCTCCTTCATCCGATTCTCCGCGAAAAATGATGCATCCGATGGCTTGGCATAATATCGTTGAAAGACTTACTGCAGAAGGTGTTTTAGTTATTCAGGTTGGTAAAATGACGGATGTACATATTAAGGGAGCTTATTCTCTTTTAAATTTAACTTCACCCCGACAGTTGATTTCTTTAATAAAAAAGTGTAACTTTGTCGTAACATCTGATAATTTTATAATGCATGCAGCTCATTTGGTGGAAAAACCCGCTGTAGTTTTATGGGGTCCTACAAAATCTAATGTTTATGGTTATACCGAACATTTGCATGTTGAAGCCCCGGTTGAGCAATGTAACTTGAAAAATGAATGTCTGGGACCAAATTTTTCACATAATTATGCAACTATGTGTCCCTTGGCTCAGGAACATTGTATGAATAAAATAACTTTAGAACAAATTTTTAGTGCCATATATAAACTTTTGTAGAACCCATAAAAAAACATAAATATGAGCGACACATCTAATGATCCCGTAATCATTAACAGTTTGGATCCGGAAAAAAATCAGGAAAATAATCCAAAACTGTCAAGAAGAGATGCACTAAAACGTGCTGCTAAGCAAACATTAGGACTTGCTGGTCTTTTTGCTGCTCTTCCCGCGTTTTCGTCCATTGCAAAATTAGGCAACGACCAACCGGAAAAACAGGAAGGTAATTATTACGATTACTATAATTATTATAGTTATTATTCCAACTATTACAGCTATTATAGCGATTATTACAGCTATTATTACAACTATTACAGCTATTATTATTACTCTTACTATTCCGATTATTACAGCTATTATTATAATTACTACAGCTACAGTGGTTATTATAATTATTACAGCTATAGCGGATATTACAATTACTACGATTATTACAGCTATTATAGCAACTACTACAGCTATTATTCCAATTATTACAGTTATTACTATAATTATTACAGCTATTACTATTATTACAATTATTACAGCTATTACTATTATTATAATTATTATAGCTATTATTATTACTATTACGATAATAATGATGTTAATCAGATTAAAAACAATAATCAGATAAATAA
>JAAXXA010000718.1 GCA_013334735.1 Bacteroidota bacterium | reverse complement strand
ACCTTTTGCAAGAATATTATTTGCAAATTCTTTATCTTTTAAACCCGAAGCATTAATTTTTACATTAAGGAATGCCCCGATAACAGCTGGTCGGGCACATAAAGCTCCTACGCCTGCATCTGTTACAGAATTTGGGTTGCCAATTTCGACCATTGCCTTAATTATTTCCATTGATTTATATGCTTTTTGCATTGTTCGGAATGGTACTTCGGTTGCATACTTTGTAGCTTCCTGAATAGCATCGGTACGCGCAGCTTTTTCGGCATCATTACTTTTGGGAAGCCCGAAAGCATCCATTATTTTATTAAAAGATACTGTGTCTTCATCAACAAGGTAAAGCAATTCATCTTTTAGCGCCTGTCCTTTTTCTGCCCAAACTGAGAACTCTTCCCATTTATCATCCCATCCCGGTTTATGCGAAGAAAGATTTGCAACCATAGTGGCTAATGAAACACCTAAAGAACCTATGTACGCGGAAACAGAGCCTCCGCCGGGAGCAGGTGATTCCGATGCTGTTTCGTTTGCAAAACCTTTACAGGTATAATCAATAAGGCTCTTTTTGTTATTTTCTTCGAGAAGGTATTCGATTATTTTTTCTTTTGGGTTGAAAGGTTTTAAATCATCTAATCCTAAAGATTTTATTGCAATTTTAATTATTTCTTCCTCTGAAATACCCACTGAACGCTGTTGTTTGCGAAGAAAGTATTTTCCAGCATCTATCATTGCTTTTTTAGGAATTAAACCTACAAGTTCCGAACCCGTTACACGCAATCCTCTTTCCTGAGCTTTTTTACATGCTTCCTCAAAAGCTACGTGAACAGGAGTTATGCTGATATTTGTCATATTTATAGAAACCTGGGCAATACCATATTCTTCAATAAACCACCCTATAGCTTTGCATGCCTTGAGAGAGCCGGGAATATTAACCTGATTGCCATCTTTATCTTTAATAATTTTTCCTGTAATAGGATTGCCTTCGCGTTTAGGACGTCCTTTTTCGCGTATGTCGAAGGCTACAGCATTAGCTCTGCGAACGGATGTTGTATTAAGGTTCACATTATACGCAACCAAAAAATCTCTTGCGCCAACAGCTGTAGCTCCTGCTATAGCATTAAATTCTGCCGGTCCAAAATCGGGTTTCCATTTTGGGTCGGAAAGTTTTTTTTGTAGTCCTTCATATTCCCCGGAACGGCAGTTTGCAAGATTTTTTCTTTCATTATTAAATGCTGCATTTTCGTAACAATAGATTGGAATTTTTAATTCATCTCCTACACGTTCGGCTAGTTTGCGGGCAAACACAACTGTTTCTTCCATTGTAATATTCGAAATAGGTACGAGCGGGCAAACGTCGGTAGCTCCAAAGCGGGGATGTTCGCCTTTATGTTTACGCATATCAATTATTTCAGATGCTTTTTTAATTGCTCTGTAAGCGGCTTCGATAACCGGTTCCGGCTCTCCGACAAATGTAACTACAGTACGATTAGTTGCCTTACCCGGATCCACATCTAAAAGTTTAACGCCTTCTACACTTTCTATCTGGTCAGTGATCTGTTTTATTATTCCCATGTCATTTCCTTCGCTGAAATTAGGAACACATTCAATAATCTGCTTCATAATAAAAATTTTGTTGCTGTTTTTTATAATATTATGATGCGAATTTAGAAAAAATAATTACAGTTGATGTTACGCAAATGGAATATTTTCTTGTAAATTTTTATTTTCTAAACATAAGACTGCGGACTTCGAGTAATTCAGTAAATCTTGATAATGCTCCTATCGGCAGACATTCGATGAACGGAATTGTATCGAGAAGCCCGCTTTTTTTAATATATATTCTTTTTTCAAATCAATTTTCGAAAATACAGAAAATTTTATCTAATTTGTATTTATTTAACAGTATATCCAGTAACTGATGTTTTGCAAAACAATATATATTTAAGGTATGGCTACCTTTCTTTTTGATGAGATTATTTTCGGACCGGTTAAGAGCAGAAGGCTTGGTGTGTCGCTGGGGATCAACCTGTTGCCTGTAGATCGTAAAATCTGCAATTTTGATTGTGTATACTGCGAATGCGGGCTCACAAATATTGG
>JAAXXA010000717.1 GCA_013334735.1 Bacteroidota bacterium | reverse complement strand
GAAAATAAAAAATTTAATGAGTAATAGTTAAATTCCCGTCATTGGCGGATAACGAACAAAAAAAAAAAAATTTAAAGTTGATAACTTGAAAAGCAATTAAAAAACAGTACAAAAAAATAATAAAGTTGATTAATATAAAAGCTCGTGAAACATTTGTTATTTTTGAAAGACATTAAAACTTTAGGCACTTTAAGTACTCCAAACTTTAGGCACTTACACATAAATATATAGATTTAAAATATATGACTTATTTAACAATATCAGGATCGCCACATATACACGGAGAACATTCGGTAAAAAAAATAATGTGGGAAGTGGTGATAGCGCTTTTACCTGCAATGTTGGTTTCGTTTTACTTTTTTGGAATAAATGCAATAATTGTTACTACTACTGCTGTTATATCTTGCGTGGTTTTTGAATATTTATTATACAGGTTCTTTTTCAATAAAAATGAAGTAACAATTACTGATGGATCTGCCATAATTACAGGGATACTATTGGCTTTTAATCTTCCTTCTTCAATACCTGTATGGATGGTTGTTCTTGGAAGCGCTGTAGCTATAGGGGTAGCGAAGATGCCTTATGGAGGTCTTGGTAAAAATATTTTTAATCCCGCTCTTGTAGGACGTGTGTTTCTGCTTATTTCCTTTCCCGTTGAAATGACCACTTGGGCATTGCCTGTTCATAATACTTCAGGAATTGTTGATGTGATTTCAGGTCCCACAGCCCTTGGCACAATAAGGGAAGGGATGATGAACGGACAATCAGTAACTAAAATAATGGAAAATATTCCTTCGTATCAAAACATGTTTTTAGGAAATATGGGTGGATCTCTTGGCGAAGTATCCGCCTTGGCTTTATTAATTGGCGGGCTTTTTCTGCTTTTCAGAAAAAATATTTCGTGGTATATTCCTGCTTCATTTTTATTAACAGTATTTCTTTTTACAGGAATATTATGGGAAATAAATCCTGATATTTATGCTGATCCCGTTTTTCATCTTCTTGCAGGAGGCTTGATGTTAGGCGCTATTTTTATGGCAACCGACCCTGTTACTTCACCTATGACTCATGCCGGTATGCTTGTGTTTGGCGTTGGGTGCGGCTTGCTTACAGTACTTATAAGAGTATGGGGCTCTTACCCCGAAGGTGTTTCATTTGCTATACTTATTATGAATGCCTTAGTACCTTTACTAAATATTTTATTTAAACCTAAACTTTTTGGAGAGAAAATAAAAAATGGCTAAACTGCAATCATCTTTTAAAAATATGATTCTTTCCTTAACGCTAATTTCCGTTGGGATGTCGGCAGCGCTTGGCGTTGTTTATTCATTAACGAAAGAATCAATAGCGAAATCAAATTTGCGAAACGAAATAAATGCATTAAAAAATGTACTTCCGGCTTTTGATAATAACCCTCTTGATTCGGCAATTACTGTTGAAGGACTCGTTTTTTATAAAGCAAAAATAAAAGATAGTATAGTTGGTTATGCTTGTAAATCATACACTGATAAAGGATTTAACGGGAAAGTTATTATTATGACAGGTTTTTTACCCGATGGAACCATTAATAAAACATTTGTTCTTGAACAAAAAGAAACTCCGGGTTTAGGCTCGCGAATAAACACTTCATGGAAAGATCAGTTTAACGGTAAAAATCCATCAAAATATAATCTGAAAGTGAAAAAAGACGGGGGAGATGTTGATGCTGTTTCGGGCGCAACTATTAGTTCCCGCGCATTTTGTGATGCTACTGAAAAAGCATATCTCTCACTTATGAAAAACATTTTGAAGAAAGCGAATTCAGAAATAAATACTAATAAAAATGATTCCTGTAAAATTACTGATATAAATGTTTTAAAAAAAGTACTTCCCGATTTTGATAATAATCCTTTGAAAGAAGTTAAAACCTATGATGGCATTGATGTTTATACAGCTTTAAAAAATAAAAAAATAACAGGATATGCTATTAAAACATGCGCGAGAGGATATAATGATCTCGTGTGGATACTTACCGGGATTTTACCCGAAGGGAAAATAAATAATGTTATAGTTTTGAAAAATAAAGAATCCGTTGGGTATGGCGCAAAGGTTACTGA
>JAAXXA010000716.1 GCA_013334735.1 Bacteroidota bacterium | reverse complement strand
CGCCCCTTCAGAGGTAATTAAACTACCATTACTTTGAGTTGCTGTAAAATTTGTTCTGAAAAGAGGCAAATCGTATTTGAAATTAAAATTTAGAAAATAATTGTCAATCAAAAGATTTTTTTCATAAGAAATTGCGCAATATCCATTTGAAATTGTTTTCTCAACAGCTAATTTATATGTAATTAATTTTGACTCACTAACATTATACATTATCGATGGGCGTATTATAATTCCATTTTGTAGTCTATATGATAGTGAAATAGAAGAAGTTGTATAAGCGCGTTCCTTATCTACCCAGTTGAGTTGTGTATTTGAATTTGCAGAAAATTGTCTATAATACACTGAAAAAATTGTATTTGCCTGATTATAATTAAATTCTTTATAAACAAACTGCGTATAATCTAGTTTGTAATATCCGCTGACTTTTTTTATTCTGAATGGTATTGAAAGTTTTAATTTTCGTTCTTCGAGAGATTTAAAAGGGATGGCAAGCTGTCCATCTACGTATTTAATATAATTAATATTTAATGAAGAATTTTTTAAAAAATAATAATTCATCAAAACTTCACTTTTTACTCCATGAGCATACAGACCGTTTATTGTCATTGATTTGAATGGTTGTATTGTTGCATCGGCATAAGGAATAAAAGGACCGTTTGTTATTGACGACAAATGTTCCAAGCCTCCTCCAATAGTCAAAAAACGACTCACGCCATAATTAAGATCAATTTTTCCCACGCGACTTTTAGCACTATCCTGTAAAAACCCACCTGATACGCTGTATTCAAATTCGTTAGTAGGCATAATAGTATAAGGAACATTCATTGTACGTTCTTCGGAACGTTCTTCGCCTAATGGACCATAAAACTTTAATTTTAAAGTTGTGTAACCATAAACAATAGGTACTTTAAACATAAATAACCCTGATGGATCGGCTTTTGTAAAATCAACAAGTATATTGTTTATATACAACTCCACTATCCAATTAGGTTCAGTATATTCATTGATGGTATAATACCCGTTTGCCTTTTTTACTGTGGTTGGGGAATTTCTTATAACAGCGCCAACTTCAGGTGCGGATAATAAAGAAATAGTTTGTTCAGAAATTTTACCCACTTCTGCTTGTTTAATTATCTTTTTATCATTGTCAACCCAGCGCCAAAGGTATTTAAACTGACGATTATCAAATTTATATTGATCAGAATAATCTATGGAGGCATCTGCTTCGCCATAAAGCAATTCTGTTCCAAGCCCTAATACAGCGCGGCTATTTGTTTTACCTTTTAGTACTTGAAAAGAAGTGAGGGACCAATCAAATGTGCCAAATCTAAATAAATGATAATACCTTTTGAATGTAGTATCGACAACTATTTCACCCTTTAACATTGAAATATTGTTTCGCAGTTTTTCCAAACGTTGTTGTTTGATCACGGGAAGCTCAAAATCCGACTTTAACATTAAAGCCAAAGCTCTGTAGTTAAAAGTTAGCAATATCCCAAATGTTTCAGCAAATAAAGATGATTCCATATAAAGAGAGCCCATTTCTTTTACCAGTCCATTTTTTGAATTAACTATTTTATCACCAACCCTTACCTGTTTTTTAGAATAATCAATTAAATATGTCTGACTTTCTTGATCAATAAAACCACTCAGGCTATCTCCTTTTTGTCCCATTACACGCGGGATATTAAGTGTTTTGAATAACTCTGCAATATTGATATACAATAGATCATTATCAGTATATAAAACGTCCAGGTTGAAATCTCCAAATCCTTCAACCATAACAACTACAGGAAGGTCATCATAAACAAAAGAAGAAGCGGGCTTTTCTTCAATATATAAATCTTGCGCAACTAATTCAGATTTAATTAAAAAACTCAATAATACAGATATAAATAGGCATTTAAGCGCATAAGTATATCTAATATTAAAGGGTAAAAACATAAAAATATTTTTTAAAATCAAAATTAATAATTATTTTCATATTTTTTTGTAGGATAAACCTTATTTTGATGTGCGGAAAACACACAATTTTTAATATTTACAAGCGCTAATTATATTCCATTTTTATGGTTAAATATTTACCTTTTGGAAAG
>JAAXXA010000150.1 GCA_013334735.1 Bacteroidota bacterium | reverse complement strand
CCGTCTCAACGCGGCGCTGCAAACGAACATCCGCCAGCAGGACAGTCTTCGCCAGGTGCGCTACACCGGCCTGAAACTGCTCAACGAGTTGAAGCCGCTCTTCCCGCAGATCAAAAGTTGCCTCTACGCCGAACCCTGGCTCTTTTCAGACAGCACAGGAACCAGGCCGCTGCAACGGAGCTACGTACTGCTGTCATCGGCAAGCTCTCTGAATCGGGCAGACCGCCTCAAAATAGAACGCTGGCTCAAAGCCAGGCTGCAAAACGACAGCCTGCACGTGGTTTTTGAGTGAGAATTGGGGGAGGGCGCGGACTCAGTGGTGGCTTTCAGGATTCTCTTATGAACCAGCTTTTTCTGGTTGGCCAAACTATTTTTCTGATGGTGATGTTCTTTTTGTAGATTCAAGCCAAACCATGATTATTGACGCCATGATAGAGATTACGAGCACGGAATTCCGCAAAAATATGGGCAAGTATCTGACGCTTGCCACAGAGAAAAAAGAGCCTGTTCTTGTTCGTTACCGGGATAAGGGTGTTTTCGCATTGACTTTGACCGAGAAAAAGGAAAAAAGTAGCCGTTCGAAAAAAAAGGAGATGCGCGACACATATTTTGAGCAACCAGAGGTACTGAAATCGATACGCCAGGGTAAAGCCGACATCGAAGCCGGGAGGTGTATTACGATCAATGATCCCGACAAGATATGGGAAAGTATACTCTCGTAATTTCGATTGAAGCAAAGGCTCAGATAGCGTCGTTATACAAAACCGGCAATGCGGCGCTTATCAGAAAACTTGAACAGATATTGCGTGAACTTATCGATCATCCGAAAACAGGTACAGGAAAAGTTGAGAAATTGAAAGGCGAACTTCAAGGCTACTGGTCAAGAAGGCTCAACAGGAAGCACCAGATTGTTTATGAAATTAACGATGAAAACGTAACGGTTTACGTGATTTCAGCCAAAAGCCATTACGGAGATAAGTAATATTTTTCTGGCTCTACTGATTCAATTTGTTTTGTCGAGCTGGTCATCCTGACCCAAAACGCCGAACTCTCAAAACTCGCCGCCGAGGACGCCCGTATCATATCCGCGCTTGCATCTGGCAACCAATACGAACTCGGCGGCTGGCAGATTATACGCAGAAGCACAACGGCGTATGCGGGCGAGCGAGTGATTCACGATTGTTTGGCGATAAAGCAGCGGGGGTGATGGGGGAGGGATATTTTTTGAATATACTGAGATGTAGTATTTAATGGAAGTGTATTCTATTTTAATATTTTATTAAAAATATTTGTTTCTTTTTTTTATAGAATATAATTCTATGCTAAGGCTTTTTTGATGTTACTTTTTATTGAAAGCTTTGATTTAAATATTACTTAGCTAAGATTTTTTTAATATATTGTATAATGAGGATGAAATTAAGATTTCAAACAATAAGTTCGATACAGTTTTAATTGCTAAGAGATTGATTAATTAGTTTTTTTCTTAATTCCGTTAGTTCGTTGATGCCGAGTATTTGGCGAAGTTTATTAATGATTGATGCAATCGCCCATTGTGAATTAACTTTTGTTAGGTTATTGTTATCCATTTCTATCACATCTGAAAACAACCTATACATCTTATCTATCGCGTCTTGACGATTTGATGACTCATGATTAACTTCTAACGCAAATGCGCTTGTTCCTATCTTATGCAGAACCGCTTCAAATTTTTCGAGCTCGTTATCGATTTCAATAGTGAGCCAAGCTGCCGATTTTTGCCTAATCTGACTCAGATTATTTTGATGCTTTAGAACTATTTTGTCTGGACCATTTTTAAAAAGAGTAGATAAAGTTTTTAGCATTTCACTAATATATTCCTCGACAAACAATACGTGTTTATCAAATGCAACAGTGGCCATGTGTGAAGTTGTCCCAAGGGCAAAGCTCTGCTGAGCTGCTTGCAGCGAAGCTATTCTGTCATGTTGAAGCTGTTCGCTCAATAGTTTAAAGAGTGCTGCAATTACGGCACCGAATGCAGGAAGTGAGCTTATGATTTTTGATATTTCATTGCCAGGTAGGTAGCTGACACTGGCGAGTGAAACAAGGAATAAAACGCCGAGAATTAAATAATAATATAAGTTTTTCATGATAATAGATATTATAATTATGTATCTTTTTTTAAAGTTGAAATACTATTATTATCCAATATACAATACCTCACTATATATTTAGGAAGGCTATAAATATCTCAAAAATACCTCAGATGGATATATTCTAGTTTCAAACTCAGGTATATATCGCATATTTTATAGCTATATGATAAGTAGGGTGTATTTATTGTGTAAAAAACAAAAGCGTTATTTTGAGCAATTGCATTTATTTGTTTCTTTCGGTTTTAATCATTTGCCCATATTTCTGCCACCATTGCGTTTCAAATAAAAGCTGACTATTATTATCTAAAAATTCAATAGTACTGCTGGGGCCATGCTCGATCATATAGTCATATGCGCACTTATTTAAGTGTGTTACATAGTGAGGATTTGAGTGAGATGACTTTTGAAGTATTTCAACTACAACCTTTTTCAAGCCATTTCCAATTGTTATGTCATCAAAAACCACTGTTTGCAAAGAATCTGATATTTTCATTAATTCAGCCTTTTTAGAGTTATACCTTCTCCTTAAATACCAATCCATAGCGGCTAAATATGAGACAACAATTGACGTCGTTATTAATTTTGAAGCAAATGCATTTAATGTTACAGCTCTCCATTTACTTAAATCTTCGGGTATGACTAACCATTCATATATCCTTGAAACATAAGAACGATAATATTTATATCGAAATATTTTTTTATTTGGCAATTTTATGTTCGATGATAATGCTGCGAATACATCAAATTGAAAAAACCAATTTTCAAAATTATCCCAAAACTCACTTACCCGTAAACTTGGATCATCAATCACATCTTCATCATAATATCTTTCTACACTTATAAACCGATTTACAATTAATTCATCAATTTCAAATTCTATTTGAGATGTATCATCAAATTCATAAAGTATTTTCATTATGCCAACCAATTCGCTTTTGTTTAAGTGATTACATTTTTTAAGAATTTTCATTATCATTATTTTTAATAATGATAAGTTTTTGCTTTCCATTGTTTCAACAATCGGAACACAATTAAAAATATTGGGAAATAGTTCATACTCATAATCAATGCCAACAAGATTCCTTTGTAAGTGTTTGATTTTGCTCCCATTTTTTTCTTTTACTCGATATGAGTAAACGGTTGGGTTGAAAAATATAACATCGTTTCTATATAATACATTATCCCAAAAAGTATGGGTTTCATAAATATTGCTATAATAAATCATTGCATTGTTGATTGCATCTTGTTCATGCTTTGATTCTGTGCATCGTTCAAATAAATCAAAATTAATATCTTTTTTTTGTAGCGTGACATAAACATCGCGTATGAAAAGGTTCATAAACTTAAGCATTGTGCGTCTATTTCCCCTAAATAATCTTGAAAATAAAGCAAATCCGTTTTCATTTCTTTCTAAAAAATCAATCTTTTTTATAGGTATTTCATTAAGTATAGCGTTATAATAATGAGAACAAAAATTTATAAAGCATTCAGATATTTTTGCTTGATATTCATTATGGGCTATATATCTCATTCGATTACTAAATATATCAAATGGATCTACAGGGGCAACAGTCATTTTTATAATATCACCCCAAAGCGCTCCAGGGAATAATGCGGATTTTAAATATCTACTAGTTGTCTCTTCTCTCATAACTAGCATGTATGAAGCGTTAACTAATGTAGTGGATTCTAGAAACAATGTCTCAACAAGATCGTTAATCATTTGTTCTATATCAGATTCAATTTTATCATTTTGATGATGTGGGTCTAAACCATCAAGAATTATCCAATATCTATACGGTATTTCTAGTTCACCTAATGCTTTTACAGTCTCAATCACTATTTCTTTTTTGAAATTTGATGCCATACCTTTATCATGCCTTTTGTAGAAAAATTCAAATTTTTCATCGGCAATATCTAATTCTAATGTTCTTGCTACTTTCTCCATAACACTCATTTTCTCTTTATAAGTTAAAGAGAATCGGAGTTTATTTAATAAATCCGTAATATTTTTTCCTATTTCGCTTTTATTGTCAATTGTTGAAAGATATTGTTTTAATATTTTTACTTCATCTTCGTTCGGATATTGTTCTTTAAAACCAAAAAAACATGTATAGACTCCGTCCCTGCTTGTGAGTGTATAATATGAAGCGATATTGTTTAATTCTTTTGGGAAAGATTTTTCCATATTTTTATCGACAGGTATTTCGATATTATTAGTAAAATATTTTGATGAAAGAATTCTTGCTATTTTAGTGTAAATTTTATCCTCTATAAAATGCCGTTTACACGTCATGTCACAATGTTCATTATTTAATAAGTCTTGATATTTTTTCCAGAACTCAGTTCTTGTCAAAGCTAACCTTATAGGAATGAGTCTTTTAACCCACATTAATTCTTGCTTTGTTGATAATATATAGTTTAAAAAGGCTGACTTCCCCTCGCCGGCTTTGCCGCTCATTAAATATCTTGAATATTTTATACTTTTTGTATCCCATGCGTTAGAAGATGTAGAGTATATATTATTTATCATATATTCAATGCACTTTGAGGAGCCATTAGGATAATAATATTTTTTACCGCCGTCATAACCGATTGCGCATTGTGCACAATATCCTTCATCATCTTGAAAACGCTTTCTCCAACACCCTTCTCCTTTTCCTGTACTTCTTGAGAGTGAAAACTTGTTTACATCCCATGGTATAACATAACACTTTTTATACCAAGAATAATTTCTAGGGGTAGCCGTTTTAAATGTGAGCTGTTCATAAATGCGCTTAATCCAGCCGCCTATTAGTGGGTGTACATCTAAGTCTCTTGCCACCGTTGCATTTGGTTCCATATCTGCTGATAGCTCATTTAGTGAAACCTTATTTTCAACATTTAAAAAATAGCCGCCATTTTTATTTTTTATTTCAGAAGTGAATTCTGACATTAACTTGCCCAATAGTTGGCCTAATACATTATTATAGCTATACATATTTTTTACTAAAATTGGTATAATTAAATGGAATTTATTCTGTATTCTTGCTTATTAAGTCTTAAAAATAATAGCTATATCGCACCCATTATTTTTCTGCAAGTTTGTTTATTAGATAATGATCAAACCCCGCCATATTTGCTGTTAAATTCACTGTCGCTCATTACCAAATATAAAATGCCCTCGATAAAGCCTACAAGTGCTGGAATAAAAGTCCAGCAAAAAACAATATAAACTATTCCCCAGCCGACTTGACCAAGATAGAACTTGTGAATACCTAAGCCACCTAAAAAAATTGCAAACAGAGCTGCCGCTAGCTTGCTTTTTCCATTTGGCGCTACGGAAGCGATATCACCGAATGATGAAGTCTGGCGAACACCGCATTTAGGGCATATCTCTGCTTTTAAGCTGATGATAGCGCCACAGTCTTTACAAAACTTTTCGTCTGCCGACTTTTGCTGAATCTCACTCATTGTAATTCTCCGTTTTGGTTTAAAGGGTATTCAAATATCTTCATTAAAAAAAAGCATTGCGTATATACGTAGAGCTATAATGCTGTTTTTTTGTATGCAAATATCTATAAGAGAACCATCTCGGAAGAACTGAATAAGCCGACGGAAAGCTTACATGTTGATTTTACAAAGAATACACGTAACAATCAAGATCGGGAAGGCATTAAGATTCAAAATATCTCAAAAATGAGAATTTTTTTCTGTTAAAAATAGTGTCTTGAAGAAAGTCAAAATATTAATATGTTACCTAATTGATACAGGCTAATTGTATATGCATTCACTTCCATTACAACCAAACGCTTATCCTCGCCTCTGAAAAGTGGCCTTGTACGGCTTGGCTCAGGCGGTCTTCTTCGCGCAGGGTCGACGGCTGGTGTCAAAGAAATGATCAGCTTTCCCGGCAATCATCCCGCCAGCACGCGCTCCATCACCTCCCCCTCCAGCATCACGCCCTCTTTGGGGTCTTCGATGAATTTGCTGCACCCGGCGAGATGGGCCTTACCTGGTTGGGGACGCTTCTTCCTGATGCTGCTCGTTTGGCGCAATGATTTTCGGCTTGCCATCTTGCCAGATGACGGCATATTGGCCAAGTCGCTTTTTCTTTTCGAGGGCATTCTGCACAGCCTTTTGAAGAGCATCCAGCGCAAGCAGGGCTTCTTTTGACGGAATGGATTGTTGCGTGATAATCATGACCGAGACTCCTTTAACAATATCTGATAGGGCATGTCTTGTCCCCTCAACGCATTGATTGTTGTTAAATCTGCATCTGCTGGACATTGTTAGCGGATAGTGCAAGATAACTGATCCCCACCTACTTTCTTTCTCCGAGGTTTTTCATAATCCCGCCAGCACGTTCTCCATCAACTCCCCGAGCATCCGGTAGCAATTCAGCATTGCGCCTGATTTCAGATCATTGATGAACCGTGGCGTCCAGCGTCTCAGGTGCTTTTGTAAAAATTCGTCCGAAGTTTTGCGGGCGTCCAACGTTATCTGTCGATCAGACAGTGGATTACAGTCTGCTCCTGTTTAAGATTTTTATATTACTCAGCGTATTGAGTAAATTTACTCAACAGAAAAAGCGAGGAGAAAGATGATCGAGCGTTCACAGAAAGCCATTCTGGCCAAAAGGGTCGAAACGGAGCCGCGGCGGTTTATCCAGGTGATTGCCGGGCCTCGGCAGGTCGGTAAGACGACGATTGTCCGGCAGTTTGTCGATCAGTGCCAGACACCGGTTCATTTTGTGGCTGCCGATCTGGTTCCTGCGAATCAGTCGAGCTGGATCAGCCAGCAGTGGGAAGTCGCTCGACTTATGCTCGATCGATCAGAAAAGAAAGAGAGCATTCTGGTTATCGAT
>JAAXXA010000149.1 GCA_013334735.1 Bacteroidota bacterium | reverse complement strand
GGTCAATATCTACATTATAAGCAGAATAAGGTACAAGCCCTATGTTTGAAGAACATTTAATTTCATGCTCTTTACCTATAAAATAAGATAATCCGATATCAAAAGAAATGTTTTTAATAAATTTCCCTCCAACTATAACACCGTATGATTGCCCTTTCCCAAGTGAAAATTTTGAGCTATGATAAGTATAATATGTAATAGAAGTATCCTGTGAAATTTCTGTTTTATCATCAACAGCAGAATATGTCAGGGGATTAAGTCCAAATGAATAAGAATAAAAAGGACTTATATAGTGTGATTGTGCATTTATGTAGCCTGATATTACAATACAAATTGTAAATAAAAATATTGATTTATGTTTCATTTGACGGAAATATTATTTTGTATTTTTAATGGACAATACTAAAAAACTCTTCTATTAACAACAAATGTATATGAATTAATTTATAATAAATTGTACATTTGCTTAGTGTTATTAACAATATTTTGTGAATTATGAAACTTCATATTATTAATGCTGAAAATTTCAAACTTGATGGAGGCGCTTGCTTTGGCGTGGTACCTAAATCTATTTGGTCAAAAACTGTGAGCTTTGATGAAAATAATATGGTAAATGTTTGTAACAGGCTTTTGCTAATTGAAACCGGCAACCATAAAATTCTTATTGATAGCGGAATTGGTAATAAGCAGGATGAAAAATATCTTTCCCATTTTTATATAAGCGGCAATACACTTGAAGAAAACCTTATACAAAAAGGGTTCACTCCCGCTGACATAACTGATGTTATACTAACTCATCTTCATTATGACCATGTCGGTGGATGTGTAAAATACAATAATGAAAGAACTAAACTACTTCCCGTTTTTCCAAATGCAATAATTTATTGTTCAAAAGCTCAATGGGATTGGGCTACGAACCCTAATTTCCGCGAAAAGGCATCTTACTTACCTGAAAATTATATGTCACTTTTTGAAAACGGACAATTAGAGTTTATTCATGAAGAACAGGAATTATTTGAAGGAATTTTACTGAAAATATATAACGGACATACTACAGGACAATTAATCCCGGAAATAAATTATAAAGGAAGAAAAATAGTTTATACCGCAGATTTTATTGCATCAACTGCTCATGTTCCTGTTCCGTACATTCCTGCTTATGATGTACAACCTTTATTATCAGTAAAAGAAAAGGCTGTATTTTACGAAAAAGCTGTCCCTGAAAATTATGTGCTCTTTTTTGAACATGATTATTTGAATGAATGTTGTACAGTCCAAAATACTGAAAAGGGTTTTAGAGTAAATGAAATTTTTAAACTGGAGGAATTATAATGAATAAAATATCTTCGATAAAAGACTTACAGCAAATTTCAAAAAATATTCGCGTAAACATCATTAAAATGTTAGCAGAAGCAGGATCAGGTCATCTAGGCGGTTCGCTCGGATTGGCTGATGTTTTCGCATGTTTGTATTTTAATATACTTAATCATAATTCTGAAAACCCCGAATGGGCTGACAGAGACAGATTAATACTTTCCATTGGTCATGTTGCTCCTGTGCTTTATGCAAGTCTGGCTGAAGCAGGATATTTCCCTAAAGAAGAATTACTCACTCTGCGCAAGCTAAATTCTCGTTTGCAGGGACATCCGGGAAGAGATCACGGGCTACCCGGATTAGAACTTTCGGCAGGTTCACTCGGTCAGGGATTATCTGTTGCCGTAGGAATTGCCCTTGCAGCAAAATCAGATAAAAAAGACTGGCGCATATATACTATTCATGGTGATGGAGAATTACAGGAAGGAAGTATTTGGGAAGCTGCTATGAGCGCGGCACATTATCATTTAGATAATATTACAGCTCTTATCGACCGCAATTTTTGCCAGATTGATGGTCGTACATCCGATGTGATGGAACTTGAACCTTTAGCTGACAAATGGAAATCTTTCGGCTGGGAAGTTATTAACTGTAATGGAAACAATATTCAGGAAATTCTTGATGCGTATTCTAAAGCTAAAACAATAAAAGAAAAGCCATCTGTAATAATTGCTCAAACTTTAATGGGAAAAGGCATCTCATCTATCGAAAATGATTACCATTGGCATGGAAAAGCTCCCTCTAAAGAAGAAGCGGAGAATTTTATAAAGCAATTGATGAAATAAAAAAAAAGCTACCTATCGATAGCTTATGGATATGAGTGACTCCGGAGGGATTCAAACCCCCAACCTTCTGATCCGTAGTCAGATGCACTATTCAGTTATGCTACGGAGCCATATTATTCTGCAAATTTACAAAAAAAATATTTATACTCAATATTCTTTTTCATTTTAAGATATACAGATTTTTATCAAATTTGCAAAAAGATGATTAAAACCTGTAATACCGATAGGAATGCATTTGAAATATTTATTTTTGCAAACCTGTTCCATATCGGTATAAAACATATCTTTGTTTTTATGAAATTCATTAAGATATTCAAAATTCATATTAAAAAAATCAGTTTAATTGCATTTTTTGCTTTAATGCCGTGGCTTGTAAAGAGTCAGTATTGTTACAAAACGCCTCCTTTTGAAAAAAAAATCTCAGTTTCAAGATCACTAATACAGGCAGATTCAATTAAACATTCGAAAAAGAAAAAAAATAAAAATGGTTTTTATTTTGGCGCAAATCTCGGTTTTTATTTCGCAAATAGCTATACAGCGCAATATTATAATGGAAGCGGAATAAACATCGACGGTAGCAAAGCTAACAATCTTAATAATGTTTTAAATTCGCCATATAACCGTCAGGAAATAATAAATCTTTTAGGGTATGATTTTGATAATCCCGGAGAGGAACAACTTCCTTCAAAAATGAAATACAATCCCGGTTTCCTTATAGGACCTTACATAAAATACTACATTAAAAATTTTGGTATTTTTGCTCAATTTAATTTTGCAAAATTAAAAACTAACGATATATTTACCATTATAATCCACGACCAATTTTATAACACTTCCGAACCCACATATAAACAAGAAGCTATTTATGGAGCAGAACAAAGAGCCAATATAGACATAGGCTTCAGTTATACATTCAATACGGGTGGAAAGAACAAACCATATATTGAGTTTGGTTATAATCTGAATAACACAAAATTTCTTGAATCAAAAATTAAAATAGAAGGTACAGAATATTCAATTGTAAATCCATATTATTCATACCATCAAATAGATCAAGCCGGAGTAGGAATGGGTGCTTTTGGAGGTGGTGGTGTTGAACTCATTTTTAATGAATCTATTTCCATAAATCCCGGGTTTAATATATATTATTCGAAAATAAATCTTGGTACTTATTATGATAAATATAAACTGAATTATAGCTTTTTTGTGAGGGCTATATTAAATGGGCTTTTATAATTTTTTTTAATATTATTTACATTAAAACTTTTTTTATGAGTAAAAAAGTTGCCACAGCAAGGCTTTCCATACTTTCAAATTCTTTTTTAATTATAATAAAAACAATTGTTGGCTTTTTAAGCGGCTCTGTTAGTATTATTTCAGAAGCTATTCACTCTTCCATGGATTTACTGGCAGCTATAATTGCTTATTTTTCTGTTAGAATGTCAGATAAAAAACCTGATGAAATGCACCCTTATGGTCATGGAAAATATGAAAATATTTCAGGTGTTATTGAAGCAGTGCTGATATTTGTTGCAGCTATTTGGATTATATATGAGGCTGTTCATAAAATTTTAGCACAGACCGAAATCGAAAAATTAGGCTTAGGTTTTTTAATTATGCTTATTTCTTCTGTTGTCAATTTTTTTGTATCCCGTCGTCTATACAAAGTAGCCAAAGAAACTGATTCCATTGCATTAGAAGCGGACGCGTTACACCTTAAAGTGGATGTTTATACTTCCATGGCCGTTGCTATTGGTCTTGTACTTATATGGCTTACAGGTTTTTTCTTTAACAAACCTATATATCTCCTCGACCCTATTGTAGCAATTCTTGTTGCTATTCTTATTTTAAGAGAATCATTTATTCTTCTCAGAACAGCCTATTCTCCGCTTCTGGATGTAACTTTACCCAAAAATGAATTGGAAATTATTAGAGATGTTATCGGAAATAAAAAAAATGAGCTTATTAACTTTCATCAACTAAGATCCAGAAAAGCCGGGCACTTAAAATATGTAGACCTACACCTCGAAGTTCCAAGCCATTACTCAGTAAAGGAATCTCATGATATATGCGATGCCATTGAGAAAGAAATAGAAAGTAAAATAAAAAATATTGAGATTTCAATCCACGTTGAGCCCTACGAAAATATAAAAGATGAGAGTTAACAAACAAGTACTTTAGCCTTGTAACTTTAGCCTTGTGCTTTGTAACTTATGCCTTGTAACTTATGCCTTATGCCTTTTAGCTTATTACTCTATAGTTGTAGAAAGACCGCGATTTGTCATTTCGGTGTGCAAGGGTTCCAGTTCGGCAAATAAACCTGTTTTAACAGGACATTTACCTTTATAATGAACAATCAAAGCGCATTGTTCGGCCTGTTCCATTTCATGTTTGCACACATCTATCAATGTTTTTATTACAAAATCAAAAGTATTGAAATCATCGTTATGCAATATCAGCTCCTTTGGTAAGGAAATGCTTTCATTATTTTTTTCAACAGGCTGTATTTTATGTTTTACCATATTGGGATTAATTCAAAAATGTTTGCAAAAGTACAAAAAATAAATGTATTTAGCAATTTATAATTTAATATCGGATTTGATTTTCTTCACTTTTTTCAATGTTAGCAAATTCATTGGGTTGCTGGTTAAGCCTGTAATATTTTTCTGGCAAAACCTTAAAACCTGATCGTAATAAAGCACTATAACAGGAGCTTCTTCCATGATTATCCGATTCATCTGTCTGTAATATTCAAACCTGACAGAATCGGTTGTTTCGTACTGGGCTTTTTCAAAAAGTGAATCATAAGTTTTATTATAAAAATGAGTGTAGTTAGGTCCTTTAGGACAGAAATTTTTACTGTAAAAAAGTGAAAGATAATTTTCCGCATCAGGATAATCTGCAATCCACGAGCCTCTGAAAAAAGCTATTTTAGATCGTGCAACCATTTCCCGCAATGTTGCCGGTGGGTTAACATCAACTTTTATTTTAATATTTATTTCCGAAAGTTGTTGCTGTATGTATTCACAAATATCGAGATATGAAGATGTAGTACTTAAAGTGATTTCGGGAAGCCCTTCCCCATTAGGAAAACCGGCGTCATTTAATAATTTCCTTGCTTTTGCCGGATTATATTCGTAGCCTTTCATTTTTGTTGAATCGAACGAAGGCATTCCAACAGGTATAAAACCATAAATTCCGGGATATCCTATATTATTCCTCAAGTACTTTATCATTTTTTTTCTGTCGAAGCCATAATTTATTGCTTGCCTCACTGCTTTTAAGTGTGTTGGACTATTCGAAAACAAAGGAGACAATGAATCGACCAGAAAGCCTAAATATTCAATATTTAGATATGATTCTGTAAGTAAATTGAATTTTGCTAAATATTTTTTATTTAATATTCCTTTTCGTGTAAGCAATTCATCTTTGTAGTTTGGATCAATACCTGACATAAAGTCAATATTTCCTTTAAGAAACTCTAAAAACGCCGATTGTTTATCAACCACAAATGTTATAGCAATTGCGTCAAGATACGGAAGTCGTTGTTTTCCGTCTGTTTCAAAATAATTTTCATTTTTTGTAAGAACTAATTTTACTCCTTCTTTCCAGAGTTTCATTTTGAACGGACCGGTTCCAACAGGATTTTTTCTGAAATCTTTTCCGTAATGTTCAACAATTTCTTTGGGTACTACCGAGCAATATTGCATGCTTAATAATCCAATAAACGGAGGGAAAGGACTGCTTAAACAGATAAGTAAAGTAGTATCGCCTAAAGCCTTGAAGTTAAATTTGTTATTATTTAATGAATTGTTTACATTATTAAAAATCCATGCTCCCGGTGAAGCAATTTTTGGATCAATAATTCTATTAAAACTAAATACAAAATCTTGTGCAGTTACCTTTCTTCCTTTACCATTTTTAAAAAGTTCATGGTCGTGAAAAAACACATCATTTCTTAAATGAAAAGTATAAATCAGTCCATCAGCGGATATCTCCCATTTTTTTGCAATACAAGGACGTACATTTAGTTTTTCGTCTAACTGAACTAGCCCATTATATATTTGATTTGTCGCCCAAATACAAGCCTGATCCTTAGCAAAAGCAGGATCTAATGAAACAATTCCCGATGATTCATTATACCGAAAAACTGTTTTGTTCTCTGTATTATTTTTATTTTCAGAACAGGATGATAGTAAAAAAATAACAGAAAGTATAAGTAATGAAAGGAATTTTGGTTTAATCATTTCAATTAGGAATATTTTTTAATAAGTTTTTTGACCGATTATTTCAGCTTACTTATACTGCTATTAGCCAGCAATGATTTCATTTGCGAGATGGCTATTTTATTCAGTTGAATTAATCTTTGGCTTTGTGGTAAACCTTGATGAATAAGAACAGCATTGATGCTTTCCATGTTAGAAAGCACCACCAATTGCTCAATAGTTGCTGCATCACGAATATTGCCTTCTGTTTTTATATTAGTTTCTCTCCATTGTTTTGCAGTCATTCCAAATAGTGCCATATTTAGCATATCTGCTTCATTAGCATAAACAAAATTGATTTGATATTTTGTAAGCTCCGATGGAATTAGATTTTCTTTGATTGCATCAGTATGTATATGATAATTTACTTTAGTTAGCATGCGTTGCAGATTCCATTCTAGCTTTAAGCGATTGTTTTCATCTTCTTTAAGTCTTTGAAACTCTTTAATAAGGTAAATTTTAAATTCCGCGCTGATCCACATTCCAAACTCAAATGCAATATCGGGATGAGCATACGTTCCTCCATACCTGCCTGCTGTAGCTTTCAACCCTGTTGAATTTG
>JAAXXA010000148.1 GCA_013334735.1 Bacteroidota bacterium | reverse complement strand
AATAGTTGATATTTGTAATAAAGAGAAAGATTTTACAACACTTAATTTTGTTCAATGGTTTGTTGCTGAACAAATACAAGAAGAAAAATCGGCAAGAGCTATTATTGACAAGCTTAAATTATTAGGCAAACAAAATTTATATTTGCTTGATAAAGATATAATGGCTATGCGCGCTGCTGCTGAACCTGCTGCAACGGTATAGATATAACCTTAATATTTTATTTGTCTGATTAGTAATTTCCCTTAGCTACAGCTCCTGTTATAATAGCTACACTTGCTCCGCAACCGAGTCTGGTTGCGCCCGCTTGTATCAATGCTACAGCTGAATTATAATCTCTGATTAAACCGCTGGCTTTTACTCCCATATTTGGACCTACGGTTCTACGCATTAAAACTATATCGCTAACAGTTGCGCCACCACCTGAAAAACCTGTACTGGTTTTAACAAAATCGGCTTCTGCTTTTTTGGAAATTTCGCAGGCTAATACTTTTTCTTCTTCAGTTAAAAGTATCGTTTCGATAATAACTTTCAATATCGTATTTCCTCTGCAGCCTCTTCTTATCGTTCGGATATCTTCCTCAACCAATTTCAAATTTCTTGATTTTAACGCGCCAACATTAATTACCATATCAATTTCACTGGCTCCGTTATCAATAGCGCTTCTTGTTTCAAAAGCTTTGCTCCGGCTGTCCATTTCCCCAAGAGGAAATCCTATAACTGAACAAACTTTGATACCTGAACCTCTTAATTTTTTTGCTACAAAAGGCACCCAGCCCGAGTTAACGCAAACTGATTTGAATCTGTATTTAAGCGCTTCGTTACATAATTGTTCAAACTGTGATTGTACAGCCTCCGGTTTTAACAAAGTGTGATCTATATACTTTGCCAATTCCTCAGGCGAAATCCATGGTTTTTGTTGTGACTGAATAACAGATCCCTGCTTAGAGCTGTTCTGAGTATTAAGTCGCGACATAATTTCTTTAGTAATTTTGTCAATTAATTCATTTTGTTCCATTATAAACCTCCTGTTCTTTCAATAGACATCATTTTATTTATTCTGGGCCAGTGGCGCCCACCTTCAAATCGTGTTTCGAGCCATAACTTAGCCATCGAGCATAATTCATCTGCATTATGCTGCAATGTACCTAGTGTTAATACATTTGAATTATTATGCTCCCTGCTGTTTATTACTGTTTTTGCACTCCAGCATAAAGCAGCTCTTATTCCTTTAACTTTATTGCAAACCATTGATGAACCAATACCGGCACCATCAAGCATAATTCCGCGCTCACATTCTCCGCTCACAACTTTTTTTGCAACAGCATAAGCAAAATCAGGATAGTCAACTTTTGTTGTACTGTTATTCGTTCCTACATCTACAACCTTATAACCAATAGTTTGAAGATACATTTTTAGCATTTCTTTAGAATCGTAAGAAGCATGATCGGAACCTATTGCAACTCTTTTAACCTGATCGCTGATATTTGCCAAATCACTATTTACCATATTATTATCCTATTATTCTCTTCAATTATTATATTTTTTAATCGAACAAAATTACAGTTAATTATTTTATTAACCAAATTGAAAGTAATGTGCTATAAAAAAAATGTAAATTAGCGGAAATTTTAATTTTAAACACATGTTCAACGAAAAAGTTTATTCCGAAAGGAGAAACAAACTCCGCAAACAAATAAACAACGGGATTATCCTTATACTTGGTAATAACGATTCGCCTATGAATTATCCTGCTAACATTTATCATTTCAGGCAGGATAGCAATTTTTTATATTTTTTTGGTATAGATATGCCGGGAATGGCGGGTATTATAGATGTTGACAAAAACCAAGATATTATTTTTGGAAATGATATTGATATTGAAGATATCATCTGGACAGGACCTCAGGAAAATATTAAAAGCAAAGCGCTTAAAGCAGGGATTAACATTACTGAAAAGTTTGAAAAACTTTCTGAATATATCGAAAGCGCATTAAAACAAAACCGGAAAATTCATTTTTTGCCGCAATATCGCACTGATAACAAGATATTATTGAGCAATTTATTAAATATTCATATTGATAAACTTAAAGAAAACACTTCCGTTGAACTTATTAAAGCTATAGTAAACATTCGTTCTATAAAAGAAAAAATTGAAATAGAAGAAATTGAACGCTATATGGAAGTTGCTTACATAATGCATACTACTGCAATGCAAATGGCAAAACCGGGCGTTCATGAAAGTGCAATTGCCGGAACAATTGAAGGTATTGCTCTTTCGTGCGGAGGGAGTGTTTCTTTTCCAATTATTTTGTCTGTTCGCGGAGAAACACTTCACGGACATGACCACAGCAATATAATGAAGGATGGCGATTTGCTGCTTGTAGATGCCGGTGTTGAATCGCCTTTGCATTATGCAACTGATCACACAAGAGTAGTTCCTGTTAGTGGTAAATTTACTCAAAAACAAAAAGAAATTTACCAGATTGTTCTTGATTCGCAAATGGCAGCAATTGAAGCAATAAAACCGGGCATTACATATCAGAGCATTCATTTGATTGCTTGTAAAGTAATTGCTGAAGGACTTAAAAATATCGGACTGATGAAAGGCGATACGGATGAAGCGGTAAAACAAGGAGCTCATGCATTTTTCTTTCCACACGGACTTGGTCACATGATGGGTCTTGATGTACACGACATGGAAGATATTGGACAGAATTATGTTGGTTATGATGAGGAAATAAAACCGATAGATCAATTTGGAACAGCTTATTTAAGACTTGGAAGACGTTTGCAGGAAGGCTTTGTGCTTACCGTAGAACCGGGTATTTATTTTATCCCCGCTTTAATTGATTTATGGAAAGCCGAAAACAAATTTGCAGAATTTATTAATTACGAAAAAGTTGAAAATTACAGAACTTTCGGCGGCATTCGAATTGAAGATGATATACTGGTAACGGCTAATGGATACAAAGTATTGGGAAGACCTATTCCTAAAACTATTGACGAGATTGAAAATTTTATAAAATCATAAAATTCTCAAATCAAAAAAATTACAGAGATTTTAAAAAAAACGTTTTTTAATTTTATTTTTATAAAAACTTTATTAATTTTACAACCCAAAATATTTATAACATTATCTGTTGGAATATTTTATTTATTAAATCTTATATTTTTTCAAAATAAATTAACCAATTAATCAATTAAATCTAAGAATTATGAAAAAAACTTTATTGTCAATTTTAATTTCTTGGCTGCTGGTATTTGCCGCCAAAACAGATGCACAGGTACCGCAGGCATTCAATTATCAGGCTGTGGCAAGAGATGCAGGGGGACTAGCATATACAAACCGTGATATGAAAATACGAATATCAATTTTACCTGGCTCAGCTACAGCAACAGCAATATATACGGAAATACATTCTGTAACTACAAATCAGTTTGGGTTGTTTACACTTTCTATTGGACTTGGTACCCAACCAACAGGAACTTTTAATACTATTTCATGGGCAACAGGTTCGTATTGGTTAAAAGTTGAAATGGATCCAAATAATGGAACAAATTTTACCAATATGGGAGCATCACAATTACTTACTGTTCCTTTTGCCATGTATGCTGCTAATGCAGGAAGCGGTGGCGGTTCAGGTTCCGTAGGTCCTACCGGTCCTACAGGTCCTACAGGCTCAGGTAGTGGGCCTGCCGGTCCTACAGGAGTAACAGGTCCTACAGGAATTACCGGTCCAACAGGTTCTGGTGTTGGTCCTTCTGGAAATGCAGGTGGAGATTTAAGTGGAACATTTCCTAACCCTACAGTTATAGGTTTGCAAACTCGCCCTATATCAAGTACAGCACCTACTAGCGGTCAGGCATTAATATGGAACGGAACAGCATGGGCTCCTTCAAATGTTAGCGCAGCAGGAATAATTACACTTACAAACGCAAATCATACAACTACTACCGTACCTGATAATAATTATGTAATAGTATCAGAAGCTATCACTCTGACGGGAGATTATCATGGATTAGACAATAATTCATTAGTTGTAACAGGAGGGTCTTTTATCGGAAACGGTGTTCGTAAACTTTATATCGGAAATGATTGTGTTTTTAATGGTGTAGAATTTGAAGATATTGATTTTGATGCTAATTATGGAATGTTTATTAATTGTACTTTCATAGGAAATTGCCCCCGTATCGGATGGGAATGTATGTTTTACAATTGCACATTTTCAAATGTGACCACCGGATACATAGAAAAGCTTGGTACTATCATTAATTCAACTGTAAATAATTGTACATTTCCCAGAATGATCGGATTTATTAATTCGGAAATTAACGATAGTTATATTGGCGATGGTGGAGCTGTGAATCAAGGTAGCTTAAGTAAAATTGAAGGTTGCAATTTAGATAATACAACTATTAATGCTTTTCAATCCGATTTTACTTTTACAAATAATTCTTGCGATAATTCAAAAATTAAAGTAGGTACTACATATATAGCTCCTAACGTGGTTACTATTGCAGATAATCAGTTTCATGGAGTATTAACAGGCGAAAGTGAAGTAATAAATATAGATCCAGAATATTCAGGATATAAAATATACAGTATTCAGGATAATAAATTTTTAATGCAAACTGCAGATCCCAGAATTATTCGTATATATCCGGCTGATGGAAATAGTTACGGATACACCTCAGTAAATATTCAGGGCAATACATTTTGGCGGTCAACAATGGCGCTGTCATATTCTTCTACTATAAAAGTTAATTATAGTCAAAATGTAGCAATGGGCACACCTAATCCAACTTCTACGGGTAACTTATTTGTAAACAGCAATTATTATTATCCTTGATTCTTAAATTTTAACAAAAAAGGCTGCTTAAATAAGCAGCCTTTTTTGTTAAATAATGTAGTGTCCTAAAAATAATACCGAATTAGTCCAATCTGAAATGTAAACAGATTCCTTAACATCTATTGCATCGCCGACCTGTCCCGACATGTCGGCATTACCATTGTAAAATATTAAATATCTTTTGAACTATTTTATATTAACAATTGGTATTACAAACAATCTTTAAACGGATCTTTAGTATCTTTTTTTCGTTTACTTTCGTATTTATCGCAATTTATTTCTACTGAAAGTTCCTTTGCAGGCGGTTCAAAATCATCTTTTTTCCTGACTTGTCCACTTTAGTGCGACAGAGATAGAGCTTGGATAATTTTTATAATTTTATCGTTGTATTTTGTCCGTATTCTGATTTCTTTATTGGATATTTTATTGAGCATTCGTGCATCTGTAATCTTTTTACATTCGGTTGTAAATTTTCTGATTGAATCGCCAGTAGTTAATTCAATATGTTTTGATATTACAAGCGCCATAAAACAGATTAAGATATGTAGTCTTATTGGTTCTTCTTTAAAATGGAAAATAGGTCTCGTTTGTAAATCGCTTTTTGATATTTTAAAGGCTTGTTCTATTTTATATAGTTCATGATAGCGTTCGATAATTGTCTGATTGTTTACAAGATTTTCTTCCAAATTTGTGCAATATCCCTTTATCCCTAGTAGGTTTTAGATTTATCAATCAATGCATTGTTAAGCTCTACTTTTTCATCAATGGATTTTGTAAACTTTACTTTTTTATATTTTGAAGGGTTTTCAATGATTTGTTTCGCTTTAGCAATTTGCTTCTCCATTTCATAAATATCTTTTTCGATATCGAAGTGAAGAATAGCTGCAAATCAAAAAACCATTATCTGTTTTTATCCTTATGCTTTTACCATCTTCTCGAATGATATTTTTATCAATTTGCGCTATCAATTCATTAAATAAGTTCCCGAATCTTGCACCAACAATGTAATTAATTTTGTTATTCAAAAGTTCCCGAATGTTGTTGGCTCTAATCATGGCAGCATCGGCTACCACTGTAAACTCAATTACAGCGTGTTTCTTTATAAAATTATTCAATACAGGGATAATGGTGTGTCCTTCAATAGTATTGCCAGTAAAGATTTCGTAGGCTACAGGAAAACCTTCTTTGGAAACCATCAGAGCTACCAAAATTTGTGGCTGCTGTGATTTGTTATCTTTTGAAAAACCGTTTTTTCTCAAATCATCTTCTTCAAATGTCTCAAAATATAATGTGGTTACATCATAAATCAATAAATCAAATTTGAAATCGTAAATTTTCTTTGCAAAATCTACAACGATTGTCTCAATTTTTTCTTTCAACACAAGCCATTGTGGAGCTGATTGGTAATAACTTTGCCTTCTGTGTTTTATCCCAAAATAAGTATCTAAAAGCTCAATAGAACGGAGTTTTGATGCGGGCTCCACTATCCTTATGGCCACCAAATTCAAGAGTAATAAGTTTTTTATTTTATCCAAACCTATTTGAGAAATCAAATCAAAAATGACTTAATGCAAAAATGTGAAATAAACACCCAGAAAATCACACATGAGTACGAAACATTGGACGGACAAGGCTTTTAATGACATGGTCGAATCAATGCTAGCTGGTAACTGGCGTTTGCATTCAGTGGCGGGGTAGTGGTTCGTATGACAGAAAAGTAATAATTTAAGCGGCAGAGCTATATCATAGCAGGTGGCTACTTAAGCATTTGTATCAAAATCCTAAAAGCAATTTTACGTTCCACCTAAGCCGATAAATTTTGTCTAAAAAACAATCCCCAAATTTACTATCTTTGCAAGTTATTTAAAAGCAATAGTATGGGAAATATAGTAGCAATAGTAGGACGACCGAATGTTGGAAAATCAACATTTTTCAATCGCCTTGTGGAAACTCGTCAGGCAATTGTTGATGCTACAAGTGGCGTTACCCGCGACAGGCACTATGGAAAAGCTGATTGGAACGGAAAAGAATTTTCAGTTATTGATACCGGCGGTTATGTGATGGGATCCGATGATATTTTTGAAGATGAAATACGCAAACAGGTAAATTTAGCAATTGAAGAAAGCGATTCTATCCTTTTTCTGGTTGATGTGAATGACGGCTTAACTGATATGGACAAAGATGTTGCAGGAATT
>JAAXXA010000715.1 GCA_013334735.1 Bacteroidota bacterium | reverse complement strand
ATTTCAAGGTCATTAAAATTATGATTCTTGGCCCCGGGGTTTCAATTTTTTCTGAGAATCATAATTTTAATGACCTTGAAATCCCTATAGCTTTACAGGGAGAAACCAGACAGGGAGTTATTGTTGAAAATGGAGTAAACGAACATAACGATAAATATTTAATCTCACAAATTAAATCAAATTTTTGTGGTGTATTTCTTATGAAAATATATATCTTTCAAGAAATCAACCATTAGTTCCATTGTCCATTTCGGAGTTTCTAAAACCGAAAAACTACTCACTTTACAATTTGTTTCACCAAACAAAAGGACATTATCAATTTTGTCCGTATTGTAGATTCCTCTTACATTAAATATTATGATATTTTTCAAACTATCTGCTTCTATCAAATTTACTTCTAATCCCAAATTTTCCGAAAAATATTGTTTCTCCCAATTATAATATGATTTTACAAATCCATAACCAACTTTTGATCTGTCTGAATTGAATTCAAAGTTATTACACTGTCCAAATGCAATTGCTGTTGTTATTGAATCTCTATTTAAGAAGAACTGTTGTCTGCTTGATGAATTATAACTTGATTTCTCCCACTTGCCTGGTAATGAAACGCTTCCAAATGGAAGAACAAAATAGTCTGTTTGGTTTTGTTTCTCGTTATAATCGCATCCGACAATAGTACTAACTCTTTGAGTAGAACAACTTTTTAAAATAATTGTCATTATTAAAAGAAATATGATTCTATTTATTTTCATTATCACATGTTTTGATCAATGTTAGGTTCTTGTTTCATAATAAGTAACTACTTTCTTTGCAACCAATTTTATATACAAAATCCACTGCGCCAATGGTTTTTTAAATAACCGTACTTTGAATCGGAATTTTAATAGTATTATACCGATACAGAACAAGTTTATTCACAAAATATATTATTTTTATTTGCGTTCACTTCGACAAGTTCAGTGCATCGCATGAACTCACTACGTTCGGTTGCAAAAAACATTATTTTATGTCTATCACCGACAAGTCGGGACAGGTCGGTATAACTCGTTCTAATCATCTTTGCTTTTATTTCGACTCCGCTCAGCAACCGCCGCAAAACTGTTAAGAACGAGAATATTTAACGCAAGATACAGTATTTTATTAAAACAAAATTTCTATATTAATTTTCTTTTTCAACACCCTTGGGCATTTGGATCGTTTTGTTGACGTCAACGAAATGATCAAGTACTTGCTGTCCGCCTGTTTCACAAGATTGCTTTGCTTTTTCAATTGCGTTAAAAAAATTACGCCAATCAGTATAACCCAAAAGTTCTTGTAATTCCATGGCTAGCCAATATTCTACACCGTCCTGTTCGCAGGCATATTCTTCAAATTTTTGTTAAGTTTGCTAATTTTTCTTTTCCATTTGTGTACATTTAAAAATTGGCTTTTTTTAGATTATGCTGACTGTTTACTATATTGCATTTGCACAAAATAATTCAATTAATATATTACCGTTTTATCAATTTAAAGACTCGTCTTTCAAGGTTTTTCATTTGCACCGTTAAAATATAAACACCACTGGGTAATGCATTAGCATCTATCTTTTCCTTACTGCAAACATTCTTTTCAAATACTTTTTCTCCTATAATATTAGCAAGAGTAATATTCGAAACATTATATGTGGTATTAAAATAAATATAGTCGGTAAAAGGATTAGGATAAACGCTTATACTGTTTTGATAAATTTCATCAATATTTGTAATTGTAGTAATGCTTGCAACTGTAGCAGGAAGGTTTCCCATTAATAATGTGTAATTATCTTTGTCGGCACCGGTTAATACAGCGCTTATAATATTTACCGGAATATTCGTCCCTACTTCGGCTTGTGAAAATTCGGCAACAAAACTAAAGCCCACATCATCTCCTGTTACAAATCCCGATAAACTTAAATTATTTTGGTTAATTACGGCTGTATTAGTGCCATCATATTCTTTATTAAATACAGTAAAAGTTCCAACAATGCTTAGGTCTTTTTTATTAATATTTGCTGTTGTATCAGGGAAATTTCCCATTAATAATGTGTAATTATCTTTGTCGGCACCGTTTAATACAGCGTTTATAATATTTACCGGAATA
>JAAXXA010000147.1 GCA_013334735.1 Bacteroidota bacterium | reverse complement strand
TAATGTTTTTTTAATTGGACGGCAAAATTAAGAATATTTTTCTAATAAACAAGTACTTATTATGGCAAAAAACATCAAACTATATCCATTTCGGCTTAAAAGTTTAATTTTGCGCTTTAAACAGCAATTATTATAGTATCTTTTATTTTATAATAAATATGAAAACCAATTCAAATACTCCTGAAAAATTAAGCAAAGAACAAAATGCTACTCTAATAATTGATTTTTTTCATAGGATAATGATGCATCACGCTATGTGGTTTGTTCAGGTTCAGCAGCGCTTAGGTACTGAGAAAGCCTTCACTGCACTTGATGACGTTTATAAAAAAAGTTTGGAAATACAAATGAAACGTATTTCAAAAACATTAGGTTTTGAAATGAAAAACGGTATTCCTGCTCTTATGCTTGATATGCCTGATGAAATGCTTGATACTTTACGCGAAAATATTGCTGCTAACTGGCTTGCAAACGATGGCTTATGGTTTCAGGCTGTAGAATTTGCAGATAATATGAATGATGCCAAGCATTGCAACGATACCTGCTGGGCTGAATTTTCTCCTTTTGAAGCATGGTCGGTTAAAAGAATACTAAACCTGCCGCAACAATCAGGACTTGAAGGTTTGAAAAAAGCTTTGCAATATCGCTTGTATGCCTTTATTAACAAGCAATCCATAACTGATGAAACACCAAACAGCTTTGTTTTTAGAATGGATGATTGCAGGGTACAATCTGCCAGAAAAAGAAAAGGACTTGCTGATTATCCCTGCAAATCGGCGGGAATAGTTGAATATTCTACTTTTGCAGCAGCTATAGATCCCAGAATTAAAACCGAGTGTATATGTTGCCCACCCGATAAACATCCTGATGAATATTATTGCGCCTGGAAGTTTTCTATTTGAAAAATTGTAAAGAAAAATTATTTTTTAGTTACAACTCCTATAGGTAAAATGGTTTTACCATAAACTTCGTTTAATACCTGAGCCATTGCAGCATAAAATGCAAATAATCCGCATACAATCCCTTCGTATCCTGCTATAATTTTCAGGTTTGTGTTCTCTGTAAAATCCCCTATCGCGAGCAAAAAGAAAAGTATTACTAATGTGCCAAACACTAATTGTAAAGCTACATTAAGCCTTAGAGTCCCTATGAACATGAATAAAGTAAACAATCCCCATAGAGCAAGGTATGCAGCCATTTCATTTTTGTCAGGTGCTGTAGCGTAACCCATTTTTGGAAGAATTAAGATCAGCACCAGCGAAAGCCAGAAAAAACCATAAGCTGTAAATGCAGTGGTACCAAAAGTGTTATTCTTTTTCCATTCTAGAATACCTGCTATAACCTGCGAAATCCCACCAATGGTAATGCCCATTGCGAGAATCGTACTTCCTAAAGCAAACCCTCCTGCATTGTGAATATTTAAAAGAATAGTAGTAAGTGCGAACCCTAAAAGTCCTAAAGGCGCGGGGTTTGCAGTGTTATCTTTTAAAAAAACGTAGTTTTGATTTTCCATAAAAATTATTTTTCAAATTTGAATCGGCAAGATTACAAAAAAAAAATTAATTGTAACCTCATTATTTTGCAAATACCGCTTTCTCAACAGCAATAGGTTTCCCTTTTTCATATAGATAAATATAATAAGTAGCGGCATTTTCTTTTGAAGGTTTCCAATAAATATTTTCTTGATTTTTATTCAAAGTTGTATGGTAAACCAGTTTGTCGGAACTGTCATAAATTTTAATTTCAGCATTAATAACGGGCTTTGTTATAATGCAAAATGTATCATTTGAAGGATTAGGGAAAACATTTAACAAGACTTCCTGAACATCGTTAATCTCCTTGATTTCGGACTGTTTAGGCTTTCCAACTCCATAAGTATATTCTCCTTTTTGAAGATTACCGGTAGTAATAGTTCCTGCAATTGAACCCCCTGCTTTTACAAAATTAACTATATGCCAATCTTCGGAAGTATTAGCTCTGTATATCAATACCAATGAATCTGTTGATTCTGCCGTAGGTAATAAATCGTGTTCAAAGCCGGCAGCATTTCTGTTATATTTAAAAATCCCTTTAGCATTAAATCCTGTTGAAAAAACACCATCAACCTTCCAATATCTTTTATTTGAAATTCTAAATATATCTGATGATTTTGCCTTTAAAGAATCAGGCATTACCCAGTTATATTCAATTCTGAAAAATGCCGAATCTGTAATATTCTGAACATCTAATTTAAAAAAAGTATTAGCAAAATCATTTACCCCTGTTGTTTTAATAGTTTTATAATAATCTGTTGTTGCATCGCTTGTTTTTTCATATAAATCCATCATTGCGCAAGCAGGTGTAAAAGGTAAATGAATTAATTTGCTGCCATATTGCCCTGAAAATTCAACTATTTCAGAATATTTTTGCCATGTATTACTCATAAAAGTAACTTCAACTTTATTTGAATTTACATAAGATGGTTTGTGATGAAGTTTTTGTTTTACATATACTGTGTAATCGTTTGCAGTACCTGCATATTTTAGAGAGTCTATTGAATAATGCGGAAATCCTGCGGAAAATACCCATCCCTCAAAAAAATCATTCATGTTTCTGTCTGTATCCATAGTTATGTAATCTCTTAATTGGTCAGTTGAAATATGATTAAATTTATAATCATTCATCCATGATTTAACAACACTGAAAAATAATGAATCACCCAGGTAATTCCTGAGAGTGTGTATTACATCTGCGCCTTTCTTATAAACGGTACTGCCATAAGTTATGTTAAGAGGAATTCCGTATAAAGCGAAGTATCCACCATCATCAATATGGCATTTGTCCAATACATAATAATGATTGCTTTTTATGTGTGAGTTATAACTGTTAGCTCCATAAAGTCCTTCTTTGTATATTGATTCGCAATACGAAGCCCAGCCTTCATTTATCCACATATCTTCAGCAGAAGTGCATGTTACTAAATCGCCAAACCAATGATGTGAAAGTTCGTGCGCGTATAAATCTTCGTTATTCAGAGTTCCGTCAATGCACGATAACGGGTAAGCGATATTCGTAGCATGTTCCATGGCTCCTTCGTTAAACGGAACCCCAACGTAACCGACTCTTTCCCATAAATATGGCCCGAATTTACTTTCGTAAATATTTAAAATATTTATAAGATTTGTAAATGATGTTTTTGCTTTATTAGTATCAATTGCCGGAACATAAATATTCACGGGAATTGTGCCATTTAAACCATTGAAAGAATATGTAAGCGGTACGTAATTGCTTACAGCGACAGAGGCTAAATATGTCGGAATAGTTTTATGAATTTTCCAGTAATATGTTTTTGTTCCATCTCCGTTGTTTTGTACATTCATTAAAGTGCCACCGCATACAGCAGTATTGCCGCTTTTTACGCGTATATAGCAATCGTATGTTGACCTGTCAATAAAATCGTCAATGCACGGGAACCACACTCTTCCGTAATTATGCGGAACATCCTGAAACCCTACTCCGAGGTTATATGCGTAAGCGCTATCGCTGCTGAAATAAAATCCGCCCCAGCCCGAAGGATCCATTTTAGGTTGTCCTTGATAGTAAACACGTACTTTAATTGTATCATTAATATTTACAGGTGAAGCTAAAGGAATACGCAACAGTGTGTCATTATATTCAAAAACGGGAATTTTAGAATTTTCAACAAAAACAGAGTCAACGCTAAGTTTGAGCAGATCTAAAGGGATGCTATTTACATTATTCATTTTAGAAACAACAGTAAGTATCGTATAACCGCTTATATTTTTAGTTGACAAATGTATTATATCGAGATGAATTTCGTAATTTTCAATATGTATTGTATCGCTTTTCTGTCCTGATTTTGCAGGTTTGTGAGCAATTTTAAAATTAAAGGAGTATAGTATAACTATAGAAATAAATATGAAAATATTTAATAAATAAATTCGTTTCATGGTATTTTTTTTACAAAGATATTGAAACTGTTTACAAACAGAAAATTTGTTTTTTAACGGTAATTTTTCGTATTTTTGTTATTCATAACCAATAAACATATAATTATGACAAAAAAAAGAAAATTACATATAGCGGGTTTCATCATATTTGCTTTGCTGATTATTAATCATCAATTATTAATTACTAATAGCATCGCGCAAAGTGGGGGCGCCGCTTTCAACATTAACGGTAATGCTGCCGATAACTCGGCAATACTTGATGTAAGCAGCACCGCGCAAGGAATGCTGATTCCACGAATGACCACTATACAGAGGGATAGCATTGCAATTAAATGTTCCTGTGTTCCCGCATCCGGACTTTTGGTATTCAACACTACTACTAATTGTTTTGAGGTATATAATGGAACCTGGCAATCACTTAGCTGTACCTGTACTAATGCTCCTTTACCCGCAGGAAGTATAAGCGGCGCATCTACCGTTTGTCCGGGACAAAATGCAGTTTTATATTCTGTACCTGTTATTGGTAGAGCAACAAGTTATACCTGGTCTTATTCCGCTTCTGGGGCTACAATAGTAGGTTCATCAAATGCTGTAATTATTTATTTCTCAGAAACTGCTACTTCCGGCAATCTTACTGTAATGGGTACTAATCCTTGTGGAAATGGTACAGTTTCGAATAACCATGCTATAGCAGTTAATTCTATTTCGCCAGATATCATTGTACAACCTGTATCAGCAGCCAGTTGTCCTGGAAGCGAAGTCGTATCTTTTACAGTAACAGCAACAGGAGGATTATCCTATCAATGGCAAGAATATACAAGCAGTTGGAATAATGTGGCGAATGCAGGAGTTTATTCGAATGTTACTACTGCAACCTTAACTATAACAAATCCTCCAGCAGGCATGGATGGATACAAATACAGATGTATAGTAAGTGGAACCTGCACTAATAATACTTCAGACGGTTTGGCTACGTTAAGAGTGAATCCGGAGCCTTACACCGTAGGTGGAGTTACAACAACAACAACTTGCGATGGGACACATACTGTTGTTAGTTTCACGTGTTCAGGCTCTGCCACTGGTTCAACTACATGGACAGTTCCTTCCGGTGTTACAACGGTTGAGTGTTTAGTTGTTGCTGGCGGTGGAGGCGGTGGAGGAAATAATTCCGGTGGAGGAGGCGGTGCCGGTGGTTTATCGTATAATTCATCGTTATCTATCATTGCGGGTTCTTACACGGTTACTGTTGGTGGCGGTGGAGCAGGAGTTACTAGTGGAGTGGGGGAAAGCGGAGGGTCTTCTTCTTTGGGAACTCTTATGACAGCACCCGGTGGTGGTGGTGGTGCAAATTATGATATTAATGGCGGAAACGGTGGATCTGGTGGAGGAACTTCTCAGGCAGGGGCTAGTGGAGGGACGTTTGTTCCTGGAACAGCAGGAGCAGGTGGTGTTACTCGAGGAAATTCCGGCGGGCTTGGAATTACAGGAAATCCTTATGGCGGCGGCGGAGGAGGAGGAGCCGGTTCCGCAGGAACTAATGCAAATTCCAGTAGTAAAATTGCAGGTAATGGTGGGGCTGGTTACAGCTATAGCATTACAGGATCATCGGTGTGTTACGCCGGTGGCGGTGGTGGTACAATAAACGATCCCAGTGGAAACGCTGTTTCTGGCGGAAGTGGCGGTACGGCGACTTGCGGTGGTGGTAATGGTGAAAATGGACCTGGGTTTAGTACTAATGGAACTCCAAATACCGGTGGCGGCGGTGGCGGTAGTACAGGATGGACTATCGGAAAAAACGGCGGTTCTGGTATAGTTATCATTCGCTATTCAAACTAATAATAATAACACATTTTATATAGTATTTTAAATTATAATATGTTTAAAAAATATGGAAAATTAAATAGTGTTTGATCAAAAAGACCATATGTCTAAAAATTCATTTTATCAAATTCAATAAAAATGACAAAAAAAATAAGAATCAACATTCAATTTGTAAGAATCATTTTATATATCTTGTTTATTATCAATCTTGAATTATTAATTGTAGATTGTAGTGCGCAAAGTGGTGGTGTGGCTATTAATTCTAATGGTGAGGCTGCCGATAATTCTGCAATGCTTGATGTAAGTGGTACTTCTCAGGGGGTGCTAATAAACCGTATGAGCACTCTGCAGAGGGATAGCATTGCAATTAAATGTTCGTGTATTCCTGCCGAAGGACTTCAAATATATAATACTACTACTAAATGTTTCGAGGCTTATTATGGAAATGTATGGCAGCCACTAACATGCTTGTGCTCCAGCGCACCTACTGCTGCGGGAAGTATAAGCGGCGCATCTACTGTTTGTCCCGGACAAAATGCGGTTTTATATTCTGTACCCGCAATCGCAAGAGCTACAAGCTATATATGGTCTTATTCCGGCGCAGGAGCAGTAATAGTTGGTTCTACAAATACTGTGATTGTTTACTTTTCACTTGCTGCCACATCAGGTGATCTAACTGTAATGGGAACAAATGCCTGTGGTAATGGTACTTTTTCGGCTGATTATCCTATTGCAGTTAATTCCACAGCGCCAAATATCACCGTGCAACCAATATCTGCAACTACTTGTTTGGGAGGAGGAGCTGTTTCTTTAAACGTAACTGCTACAGGAGGATTAACATACCAATGGCAGGAATTTGTGAGCAGTTGGAATAATATTGCTAATGCAGGTGTTTATTCAAATGTTACTACTGCTACATTGACTATAACAAATCCTCCTTCAGGAATGGATGGTAATAAATACAGATGTGTAGTAAGTGGAACATGCACTAGTACAACTTCCGATGGTATGGCTACATTAACAGTAAATCCAATTCCTACATTAGCCATGTCTGACGCAACACAAACAATTTGCTCAGGAATTGCCATTACACAAATAACTTTATCCAATCCTAATAGTGTTCCCGGAACCACAACCTATAGTTGGACGAGAGACAACACCTCAAACATAACAGGTATTGCCGCTTCCGGTACCGGAAATATAAGCGGAACTTTAACAAATACAACTGCAACGCAACAAATAACGACATTTACAGGAACTGCGACATCACAATATGGTTGTATTTCTACTACAGCAACTGCAGCGGTTACG
>JAAXXA010000146.1 GCA_013334735.1 Bacteroidota bacterium | reverse complement strand
TTGTTTTTGTCCGCCCGATAACTGATGAGGATACGAGTTAAATATATCTGAAGGTCTGGGTAGTTGTACTTCTTTGAAAAGATTTAATGTTTTTTCTTTGGCTTCGGTTGACGATAATTTAAGATGAAGCATTAAGGCTTCTGTTACTTGTTTACCACATTTTTTAACAGGATTTAATGAAGTCATAGGTTCCTGAAAAATCATTGCAATTTCTTTACCTCTTAACTTTCGCATCTCCTTTTCCTGCAACGACAGGAGTTCTATGCTTTTGCCATTATTAAAAATAATTTGTCCGTTGGATATTTTTCCGGGAGGAGAGGGAATTAATTTCATCACCGAAAGTGAAGTAATGGATTTTCCGGATCCTGATTCGCCAACAATACCAAGTGTTTCACCTTTATTTAAAACAAAACTTATATCGTTAACGGCTTTAGTGGTTTTACCTTCCGAACAAAATTCAACAATCAGGTTTTTAACTTCAAGCAAAGGGTTTGCAGACATAGTGAAGAGTGATTCAGAAATTTTTTACAATAAATGTATTCGGGAAAATAAATTTCAATGAATAAATGACCCGGAGTAGAGACTCGAGGTATTAAACATAAAACCAGAATAAATTTTATTTCAAATATCAGATTTAGTTTGTCAAAAGTGAAAAGTATATAAAGTCTTAATTTTATCCCTTATGCCTTGTCAACTTGTGCCTTTTGTGCCTTATTTTATTTCAACCAGCAACTGTTTATTGGCAACGGTATTACCTGCAACAACATGGATTTTAAATATTTTTCCATTTCTCGGAGCAAGAAGTATATTATGCATTTTCATAGCTTCCAGTACCAACAATTTTTCGCCGATTTTTACTTTTTGTCCTTCTTTTACAAAAACTTTAATAATAGTACCCGGAATAAAAGAAACGACTTTGCCGGGATCTTTTATTTCATATTTTTTTCTGGTTAAATACTTTTTAGAAAGTATTGTTTTGTAAACGTCATCGTCAATTAAGAAATTTTGAAACTGTGGTTTTTCAATTTCGGATTCCTCTTTATGTTCTTTTTCGTTTTCCATAATATTATTTTTTATTAACTACTCAGAATTGATATGGAACGCTGATGACGCTGATTGCTTATGATTAAATATGATTTTTATCTTGTTCGCGTAATTCGTAATTGCTAATTCGTAATTATCATCTGCGGTCTGTTTATTTGTTTTTTGGTTGTGTAGTTACATTTTTCAGAACGGAGGTATTCCGTGTTTTTTAAATGGTCTGGTTTCTTCTTTGTGCGAGGATACTTCAATAGCATGAATAAGAAATCTTCTGGTTTCCAAAGGATCGATAACCGCGTCAACAAATCCATAAGCTGCGGCAACATAAGGGTTGGCAAATTTTTTCTTATATTCCTTCACCTTTTGTTTACGAGTTTCATCGGGATTTTCAGCACCGGCAATTTCGGCCCGGAAAATAATATTTGCAGCACCTTCAGGACCCATAACAGCTATTTCGGCTGTAGGCCATGCAAAAACGAAATCAGCTCTTAGATGTCGTGAACACATAGCAATATATCCTCCTCCATAAGCTTTACGCAAAATAAGAGTGATCTTAGGAACAGTAGCCTCGGAATAAGCATATAGAACTTTAGCTCCATGCCTTATAACGCCCGCATGTTCCTGATCAACACCGGGAAGATACCCGGGAAGGTCAACTAAAGTTACTAAAGGAATATTAAATGCATCGCAGAAACGAATGAATCTGGCCGCTTTATCTGAGGAGTCCACATCAAGCACACCTGCCAGAACCAGAGGCTGGTTAGCAACAAAACCTACCGTTTGCCCACTTATGCGTGCAAATCCAACTACAATATTCTGAGCAAATAATTCATGTACCTCAAAAAAATCGGAGTCATCAACAATTGATTTTATAATATTACGAATATCATAAGGTTGATTGGATTCCTGTGGGAAGATATTATCTATTTTATAAAGTTTGGTATTTGGCTTTTTAACAGGAAATGGTTCTGCTTTTTTAGTGTTGTTCCAGGGAATAAATGAAGCCAATTTTTTAATTTGTTCAAAACATTCATCTTCACTTTCGGCAAAAAAATGAGCATTACCGGTAATTTCCGACTGAACTCTTGCCCCGCCTAATGCTTCCATAGATATTTCCTCTCCAAGCACAGTTTTGATAACTTCAGGTCCCGTGATGAACATTTTAGAAATTTTATCCACAACAAATACAAAATCGGTAAGAGCAGGAGAATATACGGCGCCTCCGGCGCAAGGTCCAAGAATAACCGAAATTTGAGGAATTACACCTGAGGCAATAGTGTTGCGAAAAAATATTTCACCATATCCTGCAAGCGAGTTAACACCTTCCTGAATACGCGCGCCTCCTGAATCGTTAATACCAATTAATGGAATTTTCAGCTTCATAGCATGATCCATTATCTTTGTAATCTTACTTGCATGCATAAAGCCTAAGGATCCTCCTGCAACTGTAAAATCCTGGGCAAAAACACAAACAGGATAACCGTTCATATTACCTGTACCTGTAATTACACCATCACCGGGAAGGTGTTTTTTGTCCATATCGAAATCCTTCGCGGAATGTTCTACAAATAGATCATATTCCTGAAATGAATTTGGGTCAAGCAATGCTATTATACGTTCGCGGGCAGTCATTTTGCCCATCGCTGTTTGTTTTTCTATTGCTTTGGCACCTCCACCCTGAATAGCTCCCTGCATTCTTTTTTTCAGATCAAGTGTTTTTTGTTTTAGTGACATACGCTATATATTTGAAATTTTAATTAATATCAATAATTTGGTTTATTTTAAAACAGTCAAAGGAATAAAAAATATTTTGAAACTGTTAAGTTTTGTTAATAAACAAAAATATTCAAAAATAAATTTTAAATTAAAACAGTTTAAATAGAGATAATCTTATGCGAAGCTTAAATTTTGATAGACCAACGGTAATGTTAAAAAATGTTAACTTTATTTGGTTTATGTTTATAAAGATGAGTATTTAAATTATTTTTGATTTTAGATTTTTGATTTTAGATTGAAAATCGGTTTTAAATCATAAATCTTAATTCTAAAATCTTAATTTTTTTCAAAAAGTGTAATTTATTTACAAACTTTATTTTGGGTGTTTACCAAAAACTTTTTTAACAAATTTGTGGAAGTTATGTGGAAAATTAGAAGATTTTATAAACATTAAAATACATTCACCAGTTATAACATTTTTGCCATATTTTTTTGCTGTTTCAATAGCTGTATTACTTTCTGATCCTTGTTGAAACCATAAATTCTGAATATTTCCCAATTCACATAATTTAGCAACAACCATTTCAGTTACCTCCGGTTTAGTAATAAATACTGCGGAAACAATATGTTTTGGTAAACTTTGTACATCTGGATAACATTTAATACCGTTTATTTCTTCTATACCCGGATTAACAGGAAAAACATTGTACTGTTTTTCTTTTAAAGCATTGAAAACTATAAAACCAAATTTGTTTTTGTTTCTGGATGCTCCAATTACAGCAATATCTTTATTGCCCAAAAAATTATTTATTTCGTTTATTGAAACCATCTTTTTTTTTATGCAAAGTAACATATAATTTTTTAATTGACAAACCGAACAGATTCCACCAAGATATAATTAGAAATGTCATTTATATATTTCTTACAATTATATTATCTTTGCAAAGTGAAATCGGAGGATATCTTAGCCATTTACAGGCTTGATGAGAGAACAAGCAAGCTAAAAGATTTTATCAGAGGCGGTCAAAAAACACGAATTCACCTTAAAGGTCTTGTTGGATCGGTGGGTGCAGTAGTGGGAGCGGCAGTTTTTGAAGGGAATCCTTATACCCATTTGTTTATATTGCCTGATAAAGAATCTGCGGCATATTTCCTTAATGATTTAGAAAATCTTTTTGACGAACAAAATTTACCTTCCGAAAAAAAACGTATACTTTTTTATCCCACTTCTTATAAAAAAGCTTACGAAATAGAAAAAACAGATAATGCAAATGTTTTATTGCGAACAGATATTCTTAACCGCTTGTCGGGCGGAAGAAGAAAAAATGTGGTTGTTACATACCCTGAAGCGCTTTCCGAAAAAGTTGTAACGCACACTTACCTTACTAAAAATACTTTCAAATTAAAAACCGGCGAACAGGTAAATCTTGATTTTATCATGGAATTTCTTGCCGAATATGGCTTTGAACGTGTTGATTTTGTCGTGGAGCCGGGACAATTTACTTTGAGGGGAGGTATTGTAGATGTGTTTTCATATTCAAATGATTATCCTTATAGAATTGAGTTTGCAGGAAATATGATTGATTCGTTACGAACTTTCGACCCCGAAACTCAACTTAGTGTCAGTAAATTATCACATATCAGTTTACTCCCGGATGTTCAGAACAGAGCTATACTGGAAAAAAGAGAATCTCTGCTTTCTTTATTAGCGAACGATACAATTATCTGGATTGATGATTTGCAATATACTTCCGAAAAAATAAATAAAGAATTTGAAAAAGCCGAAACAGCTTTTGTAGAAATAAAAAAAGGAAGTGAAATAAATCATCAGGAACCAAAAGAATTATTTATTAGTGGTGATGAATTTTTAAAACAACTTCCTGATTTTGCAATCATTGAATTTGGAAGGCATTTCCGGTTAGAAGCTAATGAAATTATAGATTTTGAAATAAGTCCACAGCCTTTGTTCAGTAAGAACTTTGAACTACTTATTTCGGATATGCAAAAAAATACCGAATCGGGGATTAAAAATTATATACTTGCTGAAAACAATAAACAGGTTGAAAGGATCTATACCATTTTTGATGATATACAAAAAAACCATAAGCTCTCCAAAGATGTTGAGTTTATGCCGATACAAATAGCCTTGCATGAAGGTTTTGTTGATAAAAATCTTAAAATTGCAGTTTACACGGATCATCAGATATTCGAACGTTTTCAGCGTTTCCGGTTGCGCGATCGTTTTGCGGGCAAGGAAATAGTTACCATGAAAGAATTGTATGATCTGAAACCCGGAGATTACATAACTCATATAGATCATGGCGTAGGCAGATTTGATGGTTTAGAAAAAATTCCGATAAACGGAAAAGAGCAAGAAGCTATAAGGCTTGTTTATAAAGATAATGATTTGCTGTATGTGAGTATTCACAGCCTTCACAGGATTTCAAAATTTGTCGGGAAAGATGGTACTGAACCTACCATGAACCGACTTGGCTCAAATGCTTGGAATAACCTTAAACAAAAGACAAAGCAGAGGGTTAAAGATATTGCAAAAGATCTGATAAAATTATATGCCGAACGTCGCGCAGAAAAAGGATTTGCTTTTGTTCCCGACACTTATCTGCAAACCGAACTTGAAGCTTCGTTCATTTATGAAGATACACCCGACCAAATTAAATCGACTTTGGATGTTAAAAAAGATATGGAAGCCGATTTTCCTATGGACAGACTGATATGCGGAGATGTTGGGTTCGGGAAAACCGAAATTGCTATCAGGGCGGCATTCAAGGCTGTTACAGATAGCAAACAAGTTGCAGTGCTTGTTCCGACAACAATTCTGGCGCTTCAACATTATAAAACATTTAGTGAAAGATTGAAAAATTTCCCATGCAAAGTTGATTATTTAAACCGATTCAAATCGCCTAAAGCAGTAAAAAAAACTCTGGAAGAACTTAAAAACGGGACTCTTGACATTCTTATAGGAACACACAGACTTATAAGTAAAGATGTTGAATTTAAAGATTTAGGACTTTTAGTTATTGATGAAGAACAAAAATTTGGTGTTGCATCTAAAGAAAAATTAAAACAACTGAAAGTAAATGTTGACACGCTAACACTAACAGCAACGCCTATTCCCCGCACTTTACAATTTTCGTTAATGGGCGCCCGCGATCTTTCAATAATAAATACACCTCCGCCAAACAGATATCCCATAATAACAGAGTTGCATGTATTTAAAGAAGAAGTAATAAGGGATGCTATTATGTACGAGGTTTCGCGTGGAGGACAGGTGTTTTTTATTAACAATAGGGTAAATAATATTTTGGAAGTGGCAGGGATGGTTCAGCGATTATGTCCTGATGTTCGCATTTCTGTAGGACACGGTCAGTTGGAAGGGCATAAACTTGAACAAATTATGCTCGAATTTATTGAAGGTGATTGTGATGTACTGATAGCCACAACAATTGTTGAATCGGGTTTGGATATTCCAAATGCTAATACAATAATAATAAATAACGCGCAGAATTACGGATTAAGTGATTTACATCAGTTGCGCGGCCGTGTAGGCAGGGCAAACAGAAAAGCTTTCTGCTATTTGCTTGCTCCGCCACTTTCAGTGCTATCAGATGAAGCAAGGAAACGCCTTCGCGCTATTGAAGAATTTTCCGATTTGGGAAGCGGGTTCAATATAGCCATGCGCGATTTGGATATTAGGGGCGCAGGAAATCTTTTAGGTGGAGAGCAAAGCGGATTTATTACAGATATTGGGTTTGAAATGTATCATAAAATACTTGATGAAGCTATACAGGAATTAAAAGAAACTGATTTTAAGGAATATTTTAAAGTTACACCTACACAGGAATTTGTAAAAGATTGTCAAATTGAAACAGATCTCGAAATTCTTATACCTGATGATTATATAAATAGCGCTAAAGAAAGATTGTTTTTATATAAAGAGCTTGACAGTATTGAAACAGAAGAAGGCTTGGATAAATTCCGCGAACGATTGATAGATCGCTTTGGTCCTATTCCCATGCAAACACAAGAACTTATTAATGCAGTTAATTTACGACGGATAGCTAAGGAAATTGGGTTTGAAAAACTTGTTTTAAAAGGAAATAAAATGATAGGGTTCTTCATATCAAACCAGGATTCTCCATATTATCAGTCGGAATCGTTTACTTTAGTTTTGAACTATGTTCAGAAAAACCCCAAAACATGCAGAATGAAAGAAGGAAATAATAAGTTAACTCTTGCATTTGAAAACATTGAGAGTGTAAATAAAGCTATTTCAAGTATAAAGATTTTATTAAAACCTTATCTGAT
>JAAXXA010000714.1 GCA_013334735.1 Bacteroidota bacterium | reverse complement strand
CCTTTATTCCCCGACTGACAAGCTAAGTTATATGATGATGCAGGAAGGTTTTTAATTTTAATATTATTATGATATTGAATGTTGTCAATTAATTGCTGAGGATGTTCTACTCTAACGCCAACTGCAAAAGGTTTTGCTTCTATCAGTATTTTTTTTCTCAACAGCATTTCATATATATCTCTTGCTGAATGCCCTGTTGCAAGTATTACTGCTTTTCCTTCATATTTGTTACCGCATTTTGTGATAACGCCGCTTGCTTGTTGGTTATTAATAATAATATCCATAACACATTTGTCATAATGAATTTCGCCTCCATTATTTATAATTGTGTTTCTTATAGCTGCAATAATTGATGGTAGTTTATCAGTACCAATATGCGGATGTGAATCAACAAGGATGTTTTCGGAAGCTCCATGTTCGCGGAAAATATTTAATATCCTGTTGACATCTCCTTTTTTTGTAGAACGTGTATAAAGCTTTCCATCGGAATATGTACCTGCTCCACCTTCTCCAAAGCAATAATTTGAATTTTCGTCAATAAATCTTTTTCTTGTGATTGATGAAATATCTAATTTCCTGTTTTCAACACTTTTTCCTCTTTCAATCACAACAGGCTTCATACCCAACTCAATTAATCTTAGTGCTGCAAAAAGTCCGGCAGGTCCTGCGCCTATAATAATCACACGATCTTTATCAGAAACATTTTTATAATTGAAATTATACTTATTTATGATAAATGGCTCATTAATAAATACTTCGTAAGTGTAATGAATCAATATTTCCCGTTGACGGGCATCAATGGATTTTTTTAAAAGATAAATGCCTTTAATATCTTCTTCGGGTATTTTTGATTTTTGTGATATCAGGAATTTGTGTTCTGATAAAGAAGATGCAGAATTATCATGTGTAATAGAAATATTTACGTTAAGTTTCATGTGTATATTATTTTATCTTTAAAGGTCACATGGAATACGCCATGAAATATTCATCAATTGATTATTGGGAGTATTTGTAATCATGGCTTTTTCATAACAAAATTTTTTTCTATTCAAAAAGAAAGGATAATTGAAATATTTTTGAATTTAATTTGTTAATGGACTTTGTATAAACGGTTCCATCCCTTTTAAGAAGGTCATTTACACCATAAGACATTTTTAATTCTGTAGCAAATTTGAAATAAATAAGATAGAAATCAAATCCAACACCAACCTGATAAAGAATATCGTATTCTTTAATTTTTACAAGACTGTTTTTTTTGTCTTTTTTCTTAGCCTGTGATGCGAGGTCGATGCTATACTGTCCACCTGCAATAACATACGCTCTGGCATTTTTAAGCCTTTTTGATTTGAATTTAATTAAAAATGGGAAATCCAAATAAGTAGATTCAACTTTTTTTGAATCATTTATTACTACTTTGTTGCTGTCTTGCAAAGTATAATTTATAATTCTATCACCAAAAGAAAGAGTGGGAATAAAACGAAGATCTGAATATTCATTTAAACGCAGATTTGAAACAATACCTATATTAAAACCCCATTGTGGTGTAGATTGTACTACGAAAACAGAATCAAGCGATTTGAAATTCGGAATAGGATGAATGGCAAAATCCATTTTGTTTAAACATAAAGTAAATCCAAAATGATATGGTCGCAAATCAAATTTAGGTAAGTTTTCTATCTTCGGATGTCGTTGCGCTATAAGTGCTTGCGACGAAAATAAAAAAATCAGCCCTAGTATATATACGTAATATTTTATTTTATTTTTCAAATTCTTTTACAATAAGGTATTTGACTTAACGACTTATTCCTATATTTATTATTTTTTAAAACTATTCTATTTTTATAGCAATAATATGAAAATAATGTATTGCGAAATTAAAAAAAAATATTAATAAACTTCAAACACTTACCTTTGTACAAAAAAGTTATAAAGTTATAAAGTAGAAAGTTCTAAAGTGAAAAGTAGAAAGGTATAAAGTAAAAAAATGAAGAGCAATTAAAACTTTACAAACTTTACAAACTTTATGAACTAATAACCATCAACACATTAACCATTAATCATTAAAACTATGATACTTAAAAGCGGAGATAAAGTAAGTTTTTTGAACGAAAAACGCGAGGG
>JAAXXA010000145.1 GCA_013334735.1 Bacteroidota bacterium | reverse complement strand
AATTGGAGCAACTGAATATACCACGTTATTAGTTCCCTGACATACTGTAGCTCCAATTGCAAATGCTACGGGTTATACTTGGTCATTACCAACTGGGGCTTCCATAGCTACAGGTGCTAATACAAACTCGGTCACAGTTAATTATGCTGCAAACGCCACTTCAGGCAATATAACAGTTTATGGAACCAGCAATGGCTGTGGCAATGGAACTGTATCTCAGAATTATGCAATAACTGTAAATACAAATCCTAATGCTTCAATAAGTGGAACTACTACAATATGTAACGGAAGCAGTACAACCTTTACTGCAAGCACCGGCAGCGCATACTTATGGAGTCAGGGGGCAACTACTGCTGCAATTAATGTAAGTCCGACAACAAACACTACATATACTGTAACGATTACTAATTCAGGTTGCACATCTTCAACAAGCACTACAGTAACGGTAAATCCCAATTTACCTGCAAATGTGGGCATAGCAGCTGTTCCTTCGGGAGCAATATGTTCAGGTACAAGTGTTACATTTACTGCTACACCAACCAATGGAGGTAGTTTACCAACTTATCAATGGAAAAAAAATAATGTAAATGTAGGAAGCGGAGGTATCACATATACAGATGCAACTTTGGCAAATAATGATGCGATCACCTGTGTTATGACATCGAACGCCTCTCCTTGTTTAACAGGTTCTCCGGCAACATCAAATACTTTGACTATTACAATATTTACTTTATGTAATAATATAGTTGCATATTGGAAATTTGATGAAAGCACTGGAAATGCTGCCGATGCTGTTGGAAGTAATAATGGTACGCCAACTGATATTACATATTCTACTGCAAATGGTAAAATCCACAATGGCGCTGGGTTTAATGGCAGTTCAAGTAAAATAGTTACATCTTCAAATATATCAATTTCCGGTAACTTTTCATTTGCATGCTGGGTTAATGTTGCATCTTATCTCAATAATTACCCATTAGTGATGGATTTGGGAACTTATGGCGGTGGTAGTGGTAATTCAGCATTCATAATAGTCGGTCATATAGGAGTAAATAGGGGAGTTCAATTTGCTTATTATCAGAGTGGCTGGTATCAGGCAACTACAAATACTCAAATGTCTTCCGGTTGGCACTTTATTGTAGGTACTGTAACTGTTGGTGGGGGAGGCTCAGCAATGGTTTTGTATATTGACGGAAATTCTGCTGCTACTGGTGCTGCTCCATCATCTGTTTCTATTAATAACACGATGTCTATCGGAACAGATTATACTGGAGTTGCTGATAAATTCTATGATGGCGCAATAGATGAAATTGGGATATGGTCTCGTGCTCTTACTCCTGCTGAAGTTACTTCTTTATACAACAATGGTACAGGATTGCAATACCCATTTTAAAAATTAAAGACAAATTATCGCTACGCCTTTGTTGGTGTTATCACCAACAAAGGTAAGTGTGAGTAGATAAAGAAAATACGATTTAAACACAAACATAATATCTTGAAAATAAAAAATATGGAAACAAAAAGAACATTTCAATTAACGAAAAGTATCGTGTATGCCATAATAATTGTCAAATTTCAATTATCAGTTGTCAATTGTTTCGCACAAGGAGGCGCAGCTATCAATACTACTGGCGCTGCTGCGGATAACTCGGCAATGCTTGATGTAAATAGTACGAGCCAGGGAATGTTAATTCCGCGCTTGACCACAGCGCAAAGAAATACAATAGCAACGCCTGTCCCAGAATCGCTGTTAATATTTAACAACGACACCAAGTGTTTTGAATTTTATACAAACGGGAATTGGATAACTTTGTCATGTGGATGCTATCCACCTTCGGCAGCCGGAAATATAAGCGGTACAGCTACAGTATGTCAGGGAACTAATAACGTGGTATATTCAGTTGCTCCAATTGCAAATGCTACGGGTTATACTTGGTCATTACCAACTGGGGCTTCCATAGCTACAGGTGCTAATACAAACTCGGTCACAGTTAATTATGCTGCAAACGCCACTTCAGGCAATATAACAGTTTATGGAACCAGTAATGGTTGTGGTAATGGAACTGTATCACAGAATTATGCAATAACGGTAAACGCAAATCCTACAGCAACGGCTTCAAATAATAGTCCGGTTTGCGAAGGCGCAACATTAAACTTAACAGGAGGGCCTAATGGAATGTCTTCTTATTCATGGTCGGGTCCTAGTTATACTAACAGTACTCAGAGCCCCACGGTGTCTACAAATGCTGCCCCTACAATGGCGGGTACATATACAGTAACGGTAACCGATGGAAATGGTTGTGAAGGCACTGCATCGACAACAGCTACGATAGTCGCAACACCAACACTAGCAGCTACCACAGCAGCATCTTCAATATCCTGTGGAGCCACAAGTGGTGGAAATGTATTAACTGATGGAGGAGTTGCTATAACAGCTCGTGGTGTATGTTGGAGTACTTCTCAAAACCCTGTATTAGCTACAAACAACTTTACCTCAAATGGAACTGGTACAGGATCATATACAAGTTCAATAACCGGATTAACCGCAGGCACAACTTATTATGTAAGGGCTTATGCTTCCAATAGTTGTTATACAGCGTATGGAGATCAGATAAGTTTTACGACATTGATTGTAATAGGGTGCACCTACCAGGGAGGGATAATTGCTTATGTTGATGGCACAGGTTTACACGGCATCATAGCTGCGCCAAACGAACAAAGCACAGGTACTGTTATATGGGGAAGCGGCTCTATTACAACTAATGCAACAGGATCCGCTGTTGGTACAGGACAGGCAAACACGACCAAAATTGTAACTGTACTCGGAGCAAATTCTTTGGCATATATAGCCGATACTCTTACATTAAATGGCTACACCGACTGGTTTATGCCTTCAAATAATGAATTAGGTTTATTATACAATAATTTATACTTGCACAATCCGAGTTGGGGAAATTTTAGCCCTGCCTGGTATTGGTCATCAACTGAAAGCGGCAGCGCCAACGCTTATGGATGGAGGTTCAGCGATGGCGCCAATTGGGTAAAGAGTAAACCTCAAGCATACTATCTTCGTGCTGTTCGGGTTTTTTAATGCATAATTTGGGCTTAATTGTATATGAACAAATTTAGATATTTAAACTGTAAATGAAAAATTAAATTTTATGAAAGCACAAAAATTACTAAAAACAAACAAATTATTAAGAGTCATGGTGTTTACTTTGCTAACTTTTAACTTTCAATTTTTAACTTTTAACTCTTATGCTCAAGGAATAGCCATTAACACTTCAGGCGCCGCCCCAAATAATTCTGCAATGCTTGATGTAAGCGGTACTTCTCAGGGAGTTCTTATTAATCGTATGACCACATCCCAGCGCACAGCTATCAATTCCCCCGCGCTTGGGTTATTAATTTTTAATACCGATTGTGAAAACTTTAATTATTATACTAACAGTGGTTGGCTGTCGTTAAATCCTGCTATAACAGGATTTCCGGAAGCAGCCGGCGCTATAACCGGCACGTCTCCTGCTTGCTTAAATCAGAATGGCGCTGCGTATTCTGTTAGCGCTGTTTCAGGCGCAACAAACTATTTATGGTCTTATTCCGGTACAGGTTTCACTTGCGCTTCGGGCTGTAATACAAATTCTATCACAGTTAATTTTTCCGGAGCTGCCACTTCCGGTACGCTCACGGTTACTCCAAGCAATGCTTGTGGTAACGGGACTGTTCAAACCTTAATGATTTCAGTAAATGCCTTCCCAACTACTGCTAGTGCCGGATCGGATCAAAACTTAGCATGTGGATCTACAACCACTACCTTAGCAGGAAATACACCTGTTGTAGGAACCGGAAACTGGACGGTTGTATCAGGCACAGCAACTATAACCACACCGGGTTCTCCCATATCAGGAGTAACAGGATTAGCCGTACCCGGCACAGCAACACTGCGGTGGACAATTTCTAATTCTCCTTGTACTGCTTCAACTGACGATGTAATTATTAACTCCGCCTCAGGTACTCCTACCGTAACAGACTACGACAACAATACATACAACTCAATAAGTATAGGTACCCAATGCTGGATGAAAGAAAATCTTAAAACTACCCATTATAACAATGGCAGTTCTATTCTTTATATTTCTGATAACTCTACATGGGCAAGTAATACAACTGGCGCAAGGAGCTATTATAATAATACGGATACTGCAACTTATAAAGCAACTTATGGTGGATTATACAATGGTTATGCAGCGATTAAAACAAACATTTGCCCTACAGGCTGGCATGTTCCTACAGATGCTGAATGGACGACTTTTACTACTTATTTAGGTGGTGTGAGTGGAGCTGGCGGCAAACTGAAAGAAACCGGTACAACACATTGGAGTAGCCCAAATACAGGCGCTACTAACGAAACTGGATATACAGCTCTTTCAAGTGGTAACCGTAATTCCGATGGGACATACGCGAGCCTTGGCGAAATTGGTTACTGGTGGAGTCGTACGTATGCAGGATCTTATGCTTATCAAAGATCAGTAACATATAATAACAGCGATGTGGGCAGATATAACAGCAGAATGGCAAATGGTTTATCTGTGAGATGTCTTAAAGATTAGAGGGCTCTATAGAAATTTAATTGGGTCTATACTGCAATATTTTAAATAAAAATGAAGTAATATTTTTTTATGAATTATTTGTAAAAATGAATATTTATCTGTATTTTAGTACGTTTGAAACATTAATTTAAAAAATTAAATTTTATGAACTTATCGAAGCGCCCGCCAATGGCGGATAATATCCTTGACAGAAATCAATTCGGAGAATATTTGTTAAAAACACCTCGTAGCAGCATGAATACCTTATGTCTTGGTTCCCTAGAGCCTAGCGCCGCATTGAGCCTGTCGAAATGTCGAAGGGTTCTTTTTACCTTATGCCTTATTTTTCACTTTTCACTTTTCACTTTTCACTCCTTTTCTCAAGGCATAGCTATTAACACTTCTGGCGCTGCCCCCAATAATTCGGCAATGCTTGATGTAAGCGGTACTTCTCAGGGAGTGCTAATAAACCGAATGACCTCAACAGAGCGTGATGCCATATCTGCGCCTATTCCAGAATCGCTTCTTATCTACAATACTACTACAAAGTGTTTCGAAGCTTATTCAGGCAGTATATGGCAATCATTATCATGTTTATGCACAAGCGCCCCATCATCTGTATCAGCTTCTGCATCTCAAACTACATTATGTTCAGGAAGTACTTTAACGCTAACAGGTAGTGCATTAGGCGCAAACAATTGGTCGTGGACAGGTCCGAACAACTTTGTTTCTTCTTTACAAAACCCGACAATAACAAATGTTTCTGCCGGTACGGGTGTTTATACATTAACTGTAAGTAATGCATGCGGTTCGGCTACAGCGGTAAATACGGCTATGGTAACCGTAAACCCTTTACCTATTTTAACCAGTTCTCTAACTCCCTCATCTGTGTGCAGCAATTCTACGTTCAGTTATACTCCAACTTGTTCAACGGGAGGAACTACCTTTAACTGGAGCAGGGCTATGGTAACAGGTATAAGTAATAGCTCGGCAACAGGTACCGGTAGCCCTGAGGAAATACTTTTAAATACAACATCGGATCCTGTGAATGTAACCTATATATATACATTATCAGCAAATGGTTGTAGCAATATTCAGAACGTGGTTGTTGCAGTAAATCCTGTAGCTGCCGCTGTTACTGCAAATGCAGCTAACGGAATAGGCTCCCTTCAGTTCAAAGCCAATTGGAATTCATCCGCTAATGCTACATCTTATTGCTTAGATGTTTCTCTTAATACTAGCTTCTCAAGCTTTGTTTCAGGATATAGCAATCTTAATGTGGGAAATGTTACTTCGTATAATGTTACAGGATTAGCGCCTTCAACAGTATATTATTATCGTGTAAGACCTGTTAACAGTTGCGCAGGGGGAAATTCGAATATAGTTTCTTTAACCACTTTTAATATAGCCTCTAATATAGTTGCGTATTGGAAATTTGATGAAACTAATGGGGGCGCAGCCGATGCTGTTGGAAGTTATCCATTAACAAATAATAATACTGTTGGATATTCAACTGGTAAAATAAGTAACGGAGCAGATTTTGGTTCAAGTAATACAAATAAAAGTTTTTCTGCAGGTTCTACTATTGCCAATTCATTATATAATACTTCTTTTTCTATTTCCTGTTGGTTTAAAATTTCTACACAACCTAGTACAGGTAATGAATTTGTAATGGTAAGTATAACCCCTTATTCTCCCGAAAAAGATATAAGTATAAAATATAGTAATGAAACAGGAACAAAACAAATAGTTATTTATAAAGGTAATTATGGAGGAACTGATAATAATATCAGATACAATATTAACTTAACATCGGATATATGGTACCATGTTGTATATGTTTATACTAATAATACCTTGTTAGAAGGATATTTGAACGGTACATCTATTGGTACTATATCTAATCCATATAATAATCCCACCGGAAGTGGTTCGGGTAGTAATTTATTTATTAGTTCTTGGTGTGGAAGTTCCAGATTTATTTCTGGTCTTATTGATGAAGTAGGTATATGGTCTCGCGCTTTATCTTCTGCTGAAGTATCAGCGCTTTATAATTCTGGTAATGGAATTCAATATCCTTTTTAAAACAAAATTCTAATATGTTTTGTAAAAGTATAGCGTAATAATATGAATAACATTGCTTATTTTTGAATAAAAAAAGATTAAAGTTATGAAAAATCAAATAGTATTAAAAATCATTGTGTTTTCATTGTTTACTTTTAGCTTTCAACTTTTAACTTTCAACTCTCACGCACAAGGCATAGCTATTAACACTTCTGGCGCTGCCCCCAATAATTCGGCAATGCTTGATGTTAGCGGTACTTCTCAGGGAGTTCTTATTAACCGGATGACCACAGCTCAGCGTACTTCTATCAGTTCTCCGGCGCTTGGGTTATTAATTTTTAATACCGATTGCGAAAACTTTAACTATTATACTAATAGTGGGTGGTTACCGTTAAGTCCAGGTATAACAGGGTTCCCCCTAGCAGCCGGCTCTATCACC
>JAAXXA010000002.1 GCA_013334735.1 Bacteroidota bacterium | reverse complement strand
ATTCATTTGAAGAATTAATGGATTAAAAAATGTAAAGTTTATAGGGCGGAATATAAAATGATGGAAATTCAATCTCATTTAATTAATTCAGATAATAATATTAATCTTTATTATTTTTTAGAAAAGCTATCAGACCATCTTCCAGATAACGCAGTAGTTATAGCAGACGCTGGCTCAGTATTTTTTGCTTGTCCTCAAGCATTAAAGCTTAAAGAAGGAATGAGATATATCACAAGCAGTCAGGCAGAGATGGGATTTACATTGCCTGCTTGTGTGGGAGCGGCTGTTGCTGATAACAGGCCAGTGATAGGATTAACAGGTGATGGAAGTTTTCAATTTAACATACAGGAATTGATTACTATAAGAAATTATAATCTCAATGTTAAACTATTTGTGATTAATAATGGCGGGTATCTCACTATAAAAAACACAAGCAATAAGTTTTTTAATGGCGCAAGGAATGGAACTGATTTTAAATTTCCTTATTTATTATCACTTTCAGAAGCTTATGACATTCGATGGGATTTAATTGATGATATAGGATTAATTGATAAACGCTTGGATGAAATAATTAATAGTAAAAATCCATGTATATGCGAAGTAATGTGTGATCCTAACCAAGTATTATTGCCAAGTTTATAAAGGAGGAAACATGAAGATATCATTATTGCTAGCTACAAGAGGACGACTTGAGAAACTAAAAAAGTGTTTGCAATCTATTATTGATACTGTTAACGATCCAGAAAATATTGAAATAGTGTTTGGCTATGACGTAGATGAAGAAGACCAGTTGTATGAATTCTTTCAAAAGTTAGACGTCAATGATTTAGAATTGGATTATCAATTACACCAATTTAAACGTCCGTACCATCTCAATGATAAGTTTAATTACTTAGGGCAGATGGCAAACAATGAATTGTTATTTGCTGTGTCAAATGATCTTGAATTTAAAACAAAAGATTGGGATAAGATTATTATAGATAAATTCAAGTCAGACACAAAAGATAAAATATTTTGTAGGTGGATTAATGATGGAGCCGGAAGTGAAACATTGCCTCGTCATTATATAGTTCATAAAAATTACTTGCAGGTAACAAGAAATTATTCGTGTCATATGTTAAAGCATTACTTCTCTGACAACTGGATATACTATGTATTTTCAAAGCTTGGAAAAACTGAATACTTGAAAGAAATAGAGGTTGAACATTCCAGCCCTGTGCTTATGAAAGTAGAACCTGATCAATTGATTATAGATGAGATGAATAATTGGTTCGCTTACGATCAAGCTGTTTATCAAGGCACACAAGGACTGAGAGATTTAGAAGTGTCAAAACTAAAAAGTTATATTGATAATTATAAGGAGTAACTAATGAAACGAATTACAACAGGAAAAGCTATCACAGGACTTCCAGAAATATGGACGCTTATTAAAGCAGTATTTAAAGGCGATTATGCGGCAGGGAAAAACACAAGAATACTTCCTAAACTATTATCAGAATATCTTGGAGTAAAACATACTGCTCTTTGTAATTCAGGGTCTTCAGCTAACTTGTTAGCAATGACAGCATTAACTTCTCCAAATCTCAAGAACCATATTAAAGCTGGAGATGAAGTTATTACTTCTATATGCGGATTTCCTACTACTTTAAACCCAATATTACAAAACAACCTAGTGCCTGTGTTTGTAGATATCAAATTGGATACACTTAATATTGACGAGAATCAAATAGAATCTAAAATAACTAAAAAGACTAAGGCAATATTCATAGTGCATACACTTGGGAATCCGTGCAACATGACAAAGATTATGGCTATCTGCAAGAAGCATAAGCTATGGTTGATTGAAGACAACTGCGACGCTTTAGGAAGTGTGTATAAAGAAAAAAAGACAGGTTCATTCGGACACATATCAACACTAAGTTTTTATCCAGCTCATCACATTACTACAGGCGAGGGAGGGGCGGTCTGTACTAATGATACTGAGTTATATAATATTATCCAGTCTTATTGTAACTGGGGAAGGGCTTGTGTTTGTCCTCCAAATAAAGATAATCTTTGCGGAAAAAGATTCTCTCAGAAATATGGAAAGCTTCCTTTTGGCTATGATCACAAGTCAGTGGTAGAACATATTGGATACAATCTAAAAATGCCTGAATTATGCGCTTCTATTGGTGTGGCTCAATTTAAAAGATTAGATAAGTTTGTAGTAAAAAGAGTATTGAATAACTCTACATTGTTTGGGAAATTAAAACACATAAAAGATTTAAAACTCCATGGATTTGAAAAAGATTCTATTCCTTCATGGTTTGGATTCCCCATGACACTCTCTAATAAAAACAGAAGAAAACAATTTGTTGATTATTTAGAATCAAAAGGAATAGCTACACGCCCTCTATTTGCTGGTAACTTTACTAAGCATCCAGCCTATCTTTCTTATAGCGATAAACAGGATTATCCAATAGCTGATTATGTATCTGAAAATACATTGTGGATAGGCTGCCATCCAGGCATTGGAAAGAAGGAAATAGACTATATTGTAAAAACTATTGAGGAGTATTTTGTATGAAATTATATTCTTTTGAATACAATGATTATGGATTATCTTATCATGTTATGTCTGACACAAAAGAAAACGCTTTAAAAGCAATTGTTAATTATTTGAAAAAAAAAGCTATTTCTAGTGGAAATAGAATACTAACCCGATCTGATGGAACAACTTATTTATCTTGTGATTGGGAAGAATATGAAAAATGGAAAAAGGCAACTATAGATAAATTACCAGATGAAAAATTTTATAAAAATAGTGAACACGGAAAAATATATCGCACCGGATATAATATAATAGAATATGGTATTAACAAAGTTATAGAAACAAGCAAAGATTAACATGAAAAAAGTATTGATATTAGGTAGCACTAGCCATATTGCTAAAGGTTTGATATACTATTTTGAACAGGATAAAGATATTCAATTAAGCACTTTATCATGCAGAGATAGTGAATGGCAATATTATTTATACAAAATAAACCCTAATATAATAATCAATTGCGTCGGGAAAGGAACCGCTTCTAAAATATCAACGATCGATTATCAGGATTTATGGGATTATAATTATATTGACAATATAATTATTGATTATTTAAAACATAAAACAAAACCTATTTATATCAATATGAGTAGCTGGATTGTAACTAAAGACATACGATATGGAGATAGGCAGCATCATTATAAAATTAATAAACAATACTTAGAAATGAAACACAGATTATTGCCGGAATTAAATATTATTGATCTCAGAATACCAGCCTATTTTAGCAGATGGATAAATTTAGATAGTGGATTCTTAATGAGCAATATATTGAAACATATTAAAGATGGGGATGAGTTTAATATCACGACTAGAGAGAATAAAAAGTTATATTACATTACTCCACGTATACTATATGATATAATAAGACATTTTTTAATAAGTTATGAAATATTAGAAACACAATTAAATACTTATTTTGATTTAAAAAATAACGTTGGGCCAATAAAGTTACATCATTTATTAGATTATTTTGGTATTATAAACAAATTTAAGGACGATAATGTAGATAATGCGTATGAAATGCGAAATATAATTTATGAATACAAAGAATGGAGGAAACTAAATGGAATTTGTTAGCGGAAAAACATGGCTTGCCACATTTAGCGAATTATTTAATATTGATAAAATAGAAGAAGACGGAACATTGTTTGTATCTGAAATAGATAAAGAAATAATTGCGAAAAATTTTTCTTATAGTGAGTTACACTGCGTATTAAACAATACAAAAATAGAAATAACAATCAGGCAAACAAAAATATAATCCGACTATAAGTAGGATAAAATTCCGACTGTTAGCAGATTGACAAATCAATAATGAATAATATATAATCAGTATATTTAAGAGGAGGAAATTTATGAAACGATTTATTTTAGTTGTTTTATTGATCTTCTTTATTTTTTCTTTTGTTCATTCGGCTGCTTACGATCAGGTTGCGCCATATACAGAAGTGACGTTTAAGATTTATGGTGTGAAAGTAACTGCGCCCAAGAAGTTTGCTACTAAGATTTATATTGCGTTAGAAAAACTGAATTATTTAAACATGATTAAAATATTGAGACTAGCAAAAGTAAATAGAATAGAGATTGATTATTATCCAGTTGGAATATGCAAGAGAGCTATAGCTTATGTTAATGATTCTCATATTGATGATTCTAGAAAAAATACTATTTATTTTGTATTTAATATGGATGATAGTTACTTTATGAAAAACTATATAGAAGATGTAAGTTATGATAATATAGCTGTTACAATTATGCATGAATGCTATCATTTAACTCATGATGAAGAGCATGATTTAGAAGAAGAGAATGCACAGGAATGTGAAAGAAAAGCAAGAATATTGATAACTCAAGAAATACCTTTACCTTGACAAACGATAAAAATTGGTGTATAATAATGAGAATAGAGGAACTTAAATAAGTATTGCAGATTATTTATTTTCCGGTTAATCGGTGTTTTAAGTCTCTGGTTTCCATCTGCAATTGGATTCCAGGGACTTTTTTTATGAGGTGTAAATATGAATGATTTGATTATCAAGCAGGAATTATGGATGGATAGCAGAGAGATTGCCGAACTAACAAATAAAAGACACGACAATGTAATTCGTGATATTGAAACACAATTAGATGACCACCTCAAATTTGAGGCGGTTTACATGGGAGCTAATAGAGAAGAAAGAAAATGTTATAGATTGCCCCATCGTGAAATAATGATTTTAATATCTGGTTATTCTGTAGAATTGAGAACAAAAATTATTGACCGTTGGATTGAACTTGAAAACAAAAATAAACCTACATTACCGCAAACATTCGCAGAAGCTCTTAGACTTGCTGCCGATCAAGCAGAACAAATCGAAACAATGAAACCAAAAGTATTGACTTACGACAAGTTTTTATCTTCTGAAAGTTGGCAATCAATGAACGAAGTAGCACACATTTTAGGAATTGGTAGAAATACTTTATTTTCTAAATTGAGAAATAAAAATATATTGATGGGAAATAATACACCTTATCAGAAAGAAATGGATAAAGGATATTTTAAGGTAATTGAAAAACCTATAGAGATGTCTGGAAATGTATTTAACAAACCACAGACTTTAGTAAATGCAAAGGGAGTAGAATATATTAGCAAACTTATTGCTGCGTAAAAGTTTTGACTCCTTCGTCGAGAGAAAGTTTGATGATTATGATTTCATTGTCTTTTAGAAAAGACATCAATCTATCAAATTCTTCATATTTTTTTCCGTTAGGATTTAATCCATAGTTTAAAACAGAAACACATCCATGACTATAATCCCAGCTTGTGCCCCCTGAATGAATTTGAACATACTCAATATAATATGCATTGTCATGGTTAGAATTAGGTATATCTGATGAAAGAGCAAACATTGAATCTGGAATGTCTCTATCTGTTTTGATCTTAGTAATATCTGCTTTGCTAGAAAATAGTTTTATCACTCTTTGACCGGAGGTCCTATATCCAACTATCCCATAGTAACACCCGCAGGAAAGGCGACCACCCTTGTAGCTGTTTGTGGAATCGGTATTGACATATTGAGAGGAAAATATCTCAAACCCTCTATCATCCAGCAATACAGCAGAGCTATCATAACGATCTCCGTTAGTACACCGGAAATTAATCGAGCTACCGCCCCTCTTGACCTCTAATATTTTCATAGATTTTCTCCTTCTTTGTTGGCGCAATTTTCTCATTCGATAATTCAGTATCGCTCAGATCATCCTCATAATCCTTACATTTCCCAGTACACATTATTTCATGCAGTTTGCAGTATTTTTCTTCGACAAATAAGCATTGCATAAGCACCTACCATGGGAAATTATTGACATTAATATAGCCACACTTGAAAAATAAATAGAGTATTATTAGAGACAAAATCATAATTACTATCCAATACCACCGCATATTTCACCTCACTTATGCAATAAGATTCCTATCACTATACCGGTAACACCTATCCCGATACCGCCCGCAATCCATAAAACCTGCTGTCCTTGAAGCTCTTGTATCCTAGCATCAGTTTCCTTTTTGTATGTCTTCCAAGATTCTTCCGATGTCGTTAATGTCTGAGATAGCGTTTCCGATGTTTGCTGCGAGTTGGTTAGCTCCTGAGATATTGATGTTAATAGACGCTTCGAGTTCGCCAGCTCTGAGAGTAGCAATGCGCAACTGGTTTGAGATTTCACCAATTCGCTTTTGAGATTCGACGAGATTGTCACTAAGCTGTTTAGCTGTCCTCTTGTAATTATCAGCGTCTCGTTTGTTGAGCCAAAACCCTGAGCTTCCGATAGTAGTACCAATGATAAAAGCAATGACAACAGTTTTATATTTCGCAAGCAGATCAATAATAATTTTTTCCACATTACTATTCCTCCTTATTTTCTTTTTTCTCAATCATTTTTAGATTCATATCTTTGCAATCAAAAGCCCTGGTAATAAAATAAGCAATAATCGAAAACCCTAAAAATATAATGATTATTGGGATAAGCATTCCTAGATCAGCTATATAGTCTTTTGAGTTTGCTACATCTCTCCATCCCTGTATATACCCAACAATCCATAGTGTTAATCCCAATATAGCTAAAAAGCTAGCTATAAATAAACTAGTATGGTGCATTCTAGGCCATTTCATTTTTGTTCCTCCTTATGTTATTTTTATTCCGACTTTTAGTCGGAGTGCATTCCGACTTTTGGTCGGAGTATATAAATAAAAAATCCGACTTTTAGGGTGATTGACAAAAATTATTTTTGTGTTAGAATATATTCCTATTTGTCTTGATCGCCGGTAGGGAGGCGACAACATCCGTCCCAAATAGATAGCCTCTATGCTTTCTTTTTAGGTTTCTTTTTTCACCTTGCAAACCAACTTATTAATTGATCAAGTGTGCGATATTGCGGCCGCAGTTAGAAATGTTGCGCCTGTCCCAAAAATTATTCCGCATGTCGCTGCATCCGGTTTTCCTCCCAAAACAGATATAAAAGCAAATACTATCCCAGCAATAACACATATTGTTCCTAAAACTCTTTTGGAAGAAATTTCCCCTTTTGGGCCACTAATCATTTCTTTTAAAAAATCAAACACATTTACCTCCTGAATAACGCTATAGCGGATATAATAACACCTAACAATCCAAATAGAATGGCTGTCAAAAATTGCCAATTTGATTTTGTACGCTCGGGAGCTTTTTCCAGAGTTTCTATTCTGTTTTGAAATCCACTCCTGCATTTATCACAATCTTTTTTCTGAGACATAATTTCAAGATTGATTTCGGCGATCTGTTTTTCTCTTTTCAACTCGATGTCGTTTTGCAGTTTAAGAAAAACTCTTTGTTCATCTGATAATCGCCGAATGTTTTCTTTTATTTCATTAATCTGAGATAAAATATTTGTCTTAAAATCTTCCCACTGCTCTTTAATAATTTCGTAGCTCATATCAAGTCTTGGCATTTTGTCCTCGCTCATTTTTTTTACCTCAATTGTTTATCCTATTTTTTCTATTTCGCATATTGTATATGTTTCGTTTGTGCCTAAATTAGCAGCGAGACCAAACCCATCTGTGGATTTTGTTGTTGTGCATCTATGCAAAATTTGAAACACATTTTTGTTTGCCGATGTATCTGTAACAGTAAAATACCCATTAATTATGCTTCTCTCCTCTACGTTGTTTGTTTGTGCACTATGTTGTGATGTCCCTAACACCACTTTTGTTGTTAATCCCAAATTATACAACCAAGCTATATTTGTATCGCAAGCATTTGCCGGACAGCTTGCCATTATTTTGTATAACCCTATTGGGAGAGTAATATTATTAGAGCCAAGCGACGCACCTGAAATAGTGTTTAGCACGATAGTGTTTAAAACCCTTTGTCTGTCAGCTCCCGATGTAAAAGTGCCTCCTGATGTATTGGCTGGTTGTTGCTCGCTTACTATAAATATTTGTCTTGTAGTATAAGTAACAATAGCTTTCTCTGAAGGAAAATTATTATCAGAATTATTTGCTAACGTACCATCAGTAGTAAAATTTATATCTTTTGTTTTACCATATAACTTATTAATAAAATCATCTTTATCTTGTAAATATTTTAATACCCCATTCAAAGCTATTTTTGTATTTCCCTCTATACCTTCTAAACTAAACTTTGGTAAATTCATACTAACCTCTTAGTGCCTTATATACTTTCATTGCATATTTACCTCTATCCTGTTTCTCAATCTTAGCCTGTGAAAACCCATCATTTATCATTAGAAATATATTTTTAAGCCTTCCTCTGATATATTCAGCGTTGCCTTTATTTAACTTTTGCCCCTGCATTATTCCGTTATTTATCTTTTTGATATATCCAGTAAAATCATTTATTTCAGATTCTACCTGACTTTTAAAATCTCTTGACGCTACTATCTTAGAATAGTTAACATCGTATGGTATTGTAGAGCCTAACGCCCAACTAAACAGCATTCTTGCCATATCTTTATCAGGAGTAGAACTCACGCCAGTATTATTATTGATAAGTTTATTGACATTGATTCCTTTATTTAAAGTATTGAGATACCGCCAGTCATTGAGTATAGCTTTTAGTTTAGGCGATACTTCAAAACCTAAAAACTCAGTAGTAGCATACTTAGATTTTTCTAAATCTCTATGTGTTTGAAAATCTCTGTTTGTCACAATCTCAAGAGGTGTTTTAATAAGAGGCGACATATCACGGACAGTATCATCTATAAATGCGCTCACTCCGCCAGCCATTCCACTTTCTGCAACACCGCTTCCAACTCTTATTAGTCTTGATATATCAAAGAAAGGAACTAAACCTTCCAGCAACATAAATGTTGGCTTACCAGTTTTGTCTTTTCCAACTTTTATATTAGGAGCGGTAGCCAGCAAATCGCTCATATAGCGTTTATCAAGATGTTCATCCGAAGGTTTGTTTTGATTAAAACTATTTTCCATTTTTATAATAGTTCTGGATGGAACAGATAGTAAATTAGATATCTGCAAAGGTAAGTTTTTACGTGTCCACGTCCAGAAAGGAGCTACACTTTTTATAGCTTGATCTGTGCTAGTTAAATCTCCATAATCAAAAAGTACTTTATAAACTTCATCCGCCGCTTCATCATAAGACTTGCCAGATTTAACACGGTCAATAAATAAAGCAAGTTTAGAATATGATTCAGCCGCCTCATTCATCTTAGAAAATGGAATGGCCTGATTAATAGTTTTAGCCGCTGTTCTTAGCCCTTGTTCTATTACTCCTTTAGTATTCTGAGTCTTTTCTATCTCTCTCATTACATCCGTTGTAACGAGAGTTGTTCCCATTATACCATGTTGTTCTGCTTCTTTTAATACTGTTTGTATCCCTACGTTTTTACCTGACTTAGTAATAATATTATACGACTTTCCTTTAGTAGCCAATACAGCGTCCTTAAACGAGTCTATGAACTTTGCTGGATTATCTACTACAAGAAAGCTGTTCATAATATTACCAAGAATATTTCTTAAAACAGTAGCCGGAAACGCAAGAGTAGTGCTTTTCCAGAATGTCTGAAATTGCCGCATTAAATTAAATATCTTTTTAACGCCTCTATCATCCCCAGTAAAGTCATAAAAACGTTCTATAGCTCTTGCTATATCTGGATGAAAATATTTATCAGAAAGCCCAGCTATATTAACTCTAGGCTTTTCTAGTTTAATACCATCTCTAAACCCAGTATCAAAACCAAACTGTTTTATTTCATCATAAAATACTGCTTGCTGAATAGTTCTAGCTGATCTGGCAGCTCTTACAGCTAAAAGCTTATCTACATCACTATCAAAAAATCTACCACCTGATTGTCTTAATCTTGACCCTAATTCATTTATTTTATTAGCAAAATCAACTTTATCTTTATATCCAACTAAATCACCGCTTGCTTTTAATTCTTCAGCATCTTTCATTACATCCTGTGCAAATGGCGTGAGCTTATCCCCTTTTTTGCCTATTATATATTTATCAATCTCAGCTCTAGAACCCTGCAAGCCTCTTTGTCTATAAGAAGGGTTGGAAATATATGATCTAAAATACTCTCCTGTTTTACCACGACTTTTAGCGTCTAATTCTAAATATATCTTCTTTGCTTCAGGAGTCATAACGTGAGTAAGATAATTAACATTTTCTGTCAGCATATCTACCGTATCACCAGACAAATTATTGATATTTGTCTTTTCAGCGAGAAGTTTTCTCATATTGTTTTCTATCGATGGTATATCTGGATGAAATTTATTCTCTTTGTTTAAATTCATAAATTGATCGGCGAGCTTACCATATTCTTTTCTGCTTGCTTTGCTGGATAACATAGGAGAAGCTTTCTTTCCTACAAATTTAGCTTCTTCAATAAGATGATCGTCGAAAGCTTTATTTATATCCGATATAGCTTTGGTTCCAATTCCATATTTATCAGTTAAGTTTTTAGCAAATTTTGGCTTTTCTATCATTTCTCCAATCAAATCATCCACAGACTTTATGCCATTTTCATTCTTAACAATTAACTGTTTTATCTTTGGGTTTTTCATAAGCTCTGTTTTTAAAGAGTTCTTATGATTTACCAATGTTTTGTTTAGTTTAGCGTAAGACGTTTCAATCCCAGCGTGCAATCTTCTTGTTTTGTCTATTACTGGCTTAGCTTCTAATGGCACTTCAGATAAAAACACTTTTCTCAATCCCATTTTTTCACTGGAGTTTTTAATAATGTTTTTGAATGAGTCATACTTTTTAGCCATACCGGATAATATCTTGCTTTCTTGTACAGTCTTTATTTTAAATAAAGTGTCTTTCAATAACTCATTTGCTTTTCCTATTTGAGCTGACTCCTGTATTTTGCCAAAAGACTTTGCTACATTTGACACATCGTCCAGCAATTTAACGGCGTTAGGAATATCTACATCAGCTATTCTTGTTTGTTTTAAGAAGCCATCTATCTGATTTAATCGAGTTGGATTAAGAATATTGCCAACTAACTCTTTGGCTGTGGATAAACTTGTTTTAATAGTATTATCTATCTCTCCGGTTGCTTTCAATCTTTTTAAATGTGACACATCTTTTATCATTTTGAATGGCTCTGAAAATGCCTGAAAAGCTTTTGATATTTTAAACATTTCAGCAGAGCCTTTAGCGGCAGCTCCAATACCTTTACTGATAGCTCCAGCTATTATTGTAGGGTCAGCGACAATATTAAGTAATAACCCTACAGGAGCTACATTATTATCAAACTCTTTTATCTTAGCTTTTTCATCAGGTGTTAACGGTATTCCTTTAGATGTTTTACTGATTAGCTCTTTTATGTATGGGTCACTATCTACTGCCTTAAGAGTATCCTCCCAGCCTGCACCGCCCCATATCTTAACTTTATCTGACTCTCCATACAAACCAGCATAAGCTTTAGCAAAATAATTTACAGGTACAGCGACTAAATTCGCTATAAAGTTAAGGCCGGAAACAAAAGGATTTTTATTCAATACTTCGTCTGGACTTTTACCTTGTTCTATAAGCTTGCTTTTAGCGTAACTATTTAACGCTCGTATTTTAAGTTTAGAATTATAATCTCCTTTTCCATAAGTATACTGATTATACGTTGTCTTAAACGCTTCTTCTGGGTTTTGATCTATCTTTGTTTTTATTTGATCTGGAAGAGTATTTGGATCAAACATTTGATTAAGCTGATCTGGCGTTAAAGTAAATGACGACAATATATCATCCACTACTTCTTTACCGCCATTAGCAATAGTGAGAGGATTCTGAGTTTCAGAATAAACCAGCCATTGTTTATACTGTTCTGGATTATTCTTTATCGCTTCCTTAAAAGCTTGATACTTAGGATTTTCCTTTATCTTAGTTACATCAAAAGTTTGTATAGGAGCGGTGTTAGTTGCCATTTATAATCCCTCTTATTTTGTTACGGGTTGTGGTTGTACAGGCTTAGTTTGATCGCCAAATGTATTGTAAAATTCTTGAGCTATACCAATTCCATTGCCGCCATTCTGTCTTTCCATTATTAATCTGTTTTGCAAATTTAAAAGCTTTTCTTTTAATCCTTCATTGAATTGAGCTAAATACATTTTTGATTCTAAATCATTTGCCAGTTTATCAAGAAACGCTTGCCTACTATCTATATTTGATTGTGCTTGAAATACATTTGGATTTCCAACTTCTATACCTCTATTGTCAATATTATTATATTGAGCCTGATCCTGCAATTGCTGTATTTGCTTTTGAATATTAGCGTAATTTTGTTGCTGCAAATTTTGTTGTTCTAATCTTTTTTTAGCTATATCCTGCATGGCACTCCCTTCTTGTGCGCTGCCTAAGTTTTGAGTAGAACTAACTATATTTTGTAAATCCGAATCATCCATTGATTCGCCCAGTTTTTCTTTCTGTGCCTGCAATTTTGCGTATTTTTGCTGCATCTGCGCTTGCTGTTCAGGAGAGTAGGCTGTTATTTTTCTACCAGAAGCTGCTTCTAAAGCAGGTACTATTCTATTCCAGAAATCAGCTTTACCCGTTTCACTGGATGACCATTTCTGTAAGTTATCTGCTAAGCTTTCACTGGCTCCCTGCGCTATAGCTCCAAGAAAATTCCCTGCGCTATTGCCAGCACTTTCAGAATCACTTGGTTTCCCAGTAGAAGTTCCTGCTATAACTTGTCTTTTAAACTGATTATTCCCTTTCTGCCCTTTAGCCATCTGAGCATAGAGATTGACATACTCCGGTGGCAATGCGTATGTTTGACCAAATGTAAGTGTTTCTGGAGAAGTTTTTATTTTATCTTCTCCAGTTCCAATTGTAGGTTTTGATCCAGATTGATCGGTTTTAGGAATAGCATAATAATCTGCGGTTTTATTTGCGTCTTTTATAAAAGGGCTTAAAGCTGTTCTTAATGTTCCATTATTAATATTATAAACATCTTTTATAATTGGAAAAGCGTTAGGAGGCAATTTATCTGAATCTTTAGAATTTACTAATACATAATCATATTTATTTCTATCAATATTGATTCCTGATATTTTATTTTGTATTTCATTTTGTAAATCTGATTGTGCTAAAACTGGAATAATTTCAGCTCCTTTATTTGCTTTAGCAAAATATAATTGCCTATACCCATTTATATAAGAACTTCTAACATTTCCGTCAAGATCAGTTATATCATAATCTTTTCTTGATACGTTATCACTTATGTCTCTTGTAACTTTTGTTACAAGACCGTCAATTTCAGTTTTACTTAATTGCTTAACTTCTGGATATGAAGATAATATATTTTTTATTTTTGGTTTTAACGCATTTACATCAGCCATATAACTCTCCTATTTTATTTTTCCAAGTAGCCAATCTACACCTGCTTTTACACCAACTTTAGCTAAGTCAACCAGTAACCCATCCGGCATACTGTTCAATTGATTCTGCAAATTAGCTTGTTGCTGAGAACTGATACCAAGCATTGCTATCTGAGAATTAAATTGATCTAATATATTCTGTCTGTCATTCTGACTAAGTGTTTGAGCATAAGCAGTTCTTCTGGATAAATCCTCATTAGCTTTACCATACGCCATATTTTGTTCATTGTAGACATCATTAGCTAGTGAGTTCTGATTTGTCCTTGCGGTATTTTCTATCTGACTTGCTACAGCGGCAGGGTTATAATTGCTCATTCCCTGTAACTGCATTTGCTTACCTTGCTTGATTGCCTGAGCCAATCCTAGCTGAGCGGTGTCACCAGCTTGTTGGGTTCTCATAGCAAGATAGTCTTTATTGAGATAATCATTTTGTACTTCATTAGGCCGATATAATCTACCACTTGCGTCTGTCGCTCCCTGTTGATTCATATAAGTAGCTAGCTGGCCTTTCAATGCAGCTAATTGACCAAGCAAGTTTTGACGCAACGTACTATCAATAGTATTATTTATTTGAGTCTGCAAAGCATTTATCTGATTTTGCAGTTTATCTTTTTTACCTTGATCCCCGAATAAAACTGTTCCTAAATCTGCCATAAAATTCTCCTTAGTTTAATCCTTTCAAATATGGATTTGCTTGACCATATACTGATTGTTTTTTTAAACTGTTTCTTAATGCTTGCATATAGTTTTCTCTGTTTACTTTTATCATATTTTGAGTTTCATTTTGTTGAGATAAGTCAGTATCAACAGATGAATTTATTACATTTATTGAATTTGGAATTGTTTCATTAATATCGTTTTTTAAGTTACTTATCTGATTATTTATATCATTAATGCTTTGTTGATATATTTGTATTGGTCCAGTATAAGATCCCATTTCAATATCAATAGATTCCTTACTCATCATCCATTGTTTTGGTTTAATAACATTATAATAATAATCATCTGCTCTTTTTTCAGCTTCTTTTTTTGCAGCAATCATATTTGATAATTGTTGGTTTAAACTAAATAATTGTCGTTGAGCAGCAACCATTTTTTCAGAAGACAATTGAGATTGATTTGCTTTATACTGATTTATAGCATTAATATTTCCCTGCACAGTTCCATATCCAGCCTCAATATTTTGTATAGCATTAGGATCATAAGTTGTAATCTCAGCGTATGGATTTACATTAGATATTGGCGTTAAAGTATATGGATTTGTAGCCATAAATTTCTCCTATTGTATTCCTTTCTTTTTTACATCTTTGTTTATCACATTAAAACCAAACTCAGATATTGATACCTGACTTATCGCAGTTGTCGGAGCGTTAATATCTTTTAGCCTTGCAAACTCTATATAAACAACCATTTCATTGAAATCTATTCCAGCAGGAATGTACTGTAAATGCCATCCGTCATCTGTATTTGTTGGTATGCTATAATACGCTGAGTTTACATCAGAGTAAGAAGTAGAAGCATTTCTATAGTCTCCATATTTATATTCAAGAGTGTATTTATTATCTAAAACAAAAGTGACTTTATAATGATCTATACCAAAATATTGAAGTTCAAAATTGATATTGTTAATAAACGCTGACATAAAAGAATTGAGTTTCTTTTGAGAATGTAAACTACCAAACGATATTCTTTTTGATATGATTCTACAAAGTGGATTTTCAGTTCCAACTTCCTGATTATATTCCGGTATGATAAGCTTAGTACCATTCCTGATAACTGGATGATCTTTGAAATATCCAGCAAAATTATTGTAGTCTGTACCATCCAGATCATCGCTGAAAGCGTCCATTCGATAAGAAAGATTTTTATAATCCAATACAGCCCAATAATTACTAAAGTTTACTCCAGAGTCAGAGCTACCGGCGATAACATTGTTGACTATAAATGTAGAATTAACTCCATAATCATTTAATTGCATTACCGATTTTAATGGAGGTATTCTGGAAGGGTCAAGAGGAAGGTATAAAAATCCATTAACCATATCAAAGATGAGCACATTACCGGAATCACGCATATAGATATAGTCTTTTATCGGGTCAGTCAGATTAAATACGTTTGATAATACTCCATTGGTAGGAGTTAATGTGCCGTTATATTGATTTGAACTATCCGCCACCCACACCCCTTTTCTGTTATAAAAGAAAACCTGATTGCCATTACTTGCGATTGCTTTAAAATTATCTTTTTCTAAACCGACATTATTGGCAATTAATGATATTGAAATATTATTTTCATCTACTCCATTAATCCAATAGATATCGTTTTCACACGCTATAAAGCCAATATTCTTATTCAATTCTCTGATTGCTACAGGATTGCTATTCAACTGTCTCACATTCAGCAAATTGGCGTATTTATATCCAATGCCCCAGTTTACAAGCTTTTTGTCATAGTTCAGCATAAAGAGCAATTGAGAAGAAGCAAAACTGATATCTTGGGCCTCAAATAACACGCTTTTATTCTGCTGCCAGAAAGCGGTAGAGTTAAATCTATCTCTTGTACTATATCCATACCGATAAAATATTTTATCATTTGTAACATAAATATTTGCCGCAGGAGTACCAACTTTATAATTATTTACCTGAAGATTATAAAATCTATTTGGAAACTGTTCGCTTCCTACTAAGTTATTCCAAACATCCGCTTTAAAATCTGAGTCCTGTTTCCAGAAAGCGAGATTATAAGTATTATTTGTTAAATCCTTGGTTCCTTTAGCTATATTAATATAAGGAAGTGTATCATCATAAAGTCCTGAACCAAGTAAATAAAACATCCAGTATTTAAAAGTATTGCTCCTATCATCGCTATCAGTTTTAAATGTAGTTCCATTTCCTACAGATATAGGCGTTCTAAATATATTCTTTCCGTCGTTCATTTCATACATGTTGAATAATTCAGAAGTATCATTTCCAACAACAATATATTGATTATTGCTGACAACATCTGAATAAGTCGAATTTATATATATTTTACAGCAACATAATTGACCACTAGTATTAAATCCAGAGTTATTGTTATTAGTCAATACTATCATTGCGCTTGCATTTGCTGCTAGAGTAAATGTAGAAGATAATACTTGCGTTGCCGCAGTTTTGGCAGATGAATTATAAAAATAAACATTTCTACTTGTTCCGGCAGAGTTAATTTTCCAGTACAATCTCCAGTTATCCGTATTAGAAGTGGAAGCTCCTTTGATATATACTTGACATTGAGATACAGTTCTAGTATCAATCACAACAGAATTGACATTTGAAAATGTGCCAGCGGCGTCTCCATAGACAGTTATTACTGCTGCGTTAGTTAAACTGTCTCCTGAATCAGGTAGAAAAAATGGGCGTAAAGGAAGAGGCTTTGATAGATTAATTTCAGTCGTAACATAACCTTTTGGATAGCTGACAACCCCATCCATTATTATTCCGTCAGTATCACAATATCCTGATATTTCAGCGTTATAAAAAGCTTTGATACTATTTACATCATTGTCTGTCATTTTATTCCCTGTGATGGGATATTGAAACATACGGCGATCATAAGCAAGATAAAAGTTGTGCTTATCACCGCCATTAAATACAGATGCTATTCCAGTGCCAAAAAGTTTATACTGATAAGACGCCCCAAGATAATAAGGGTTTGTGTTAGATATAGTTCCGCCAACAGATTGCCGTAACATTGTAAGTGTGTTTGTTGACCCTCCGACAACTAAATCCACAACATCTAATTTAGTTTGATTGCTTTCAGTATAAGCGGTAATAAGAGAATATCCAACCTGATTACTATTTTGTAATTCGTAATATCTATTCTGCATTAAATGCATTCCGTTTAAAAATGTGTAGGTAAATGGATCAACCGCAAGAGAACCCGAGCCTAATAAAAATGTAGAAGCGGTTCCTGTCTCTTTAGCGACATTTGTAGTAGACACAAGATATGCCTTGACATTAGTATCAACAGAAGTAACTAAATACTTATAAGTATCCAATCCTATCACGCCATCTATTGACTTTATAGCATTGCAAGATGTCCCTATATTGACTATTACATTTGGAGTATACGCCAGAGTAGAACCATTATAAGTAAGTTTGGCGACATCATTATCGTTAGGGATATAGACATTAAAATTAACTGCGGAGGAATTTATATTAAAATCTAATTCTAATATATTTGTTCCTGTAATTGTTGTCCCGCTTCCATTGTCATTTAAAGTTGTATACCATTTATTTCCATAATTACTATCATAATAAAACAATGCTCCATCTTTTGAAGGGGCTATAAGATTCCATGAAGTCCCATTCCAACTATATATTCCTTCATTATCAGAAGTTGCTTGTATATTATTTGAAGCAAAATATTTTATTTTTACAAGATTTGTTACAGTTAATGTTCCTACAGTCGCCCATGTTGAGCCATTCCATAAATATACTTGATTATTAGCCGAAACATATATTTCACTTGGGCTAACATAAACTAAATCTTTAGCATGAAAAGCAAGCGTTCCTATGGCCGACCAAGTTAATCCATTATACATATAAAGCGCATTTGTTGTTCCTGTGGCATAAATATGAGCAGAGTCAACATAATGGAAATGACTCCCCGGTCTATCTGTTAAAGCGGCAATCCCGCCCCCAGGAAAAACTAAATCAGTTGACGCTTTTGTTATTTTATTATATTTTACAACCGTACTTGAACCACAAAAATAAACATCGTCACCAATCACATCCAAAACAAAAACATAGGATGACCCGCCTCCGCCAACTAAAGAATGATCCCCTACTGTACCTGTACCACCTCTATAATATCCTATCCAAATTTCTGTATCGCTTACATAAACTATAGATGATATTTCAAATGCGGCAGAATCGTATAATAACGTTATATCTTTAGTTAAAATATTATAAGAATATAAATTTGAAGTACCCCCATTATAAAGACTATAATAAATTAACCCTTGAGAAGAAACATAACCTATATAATTAGCTTTTATTTCAACACTTAATTTATTTGTCCATGTCACAAGACTTGATATAGCCGTATTATCCAGCACATCCATAAATCTTGCTTTAGTATTAAAAGCTCCAGTTCCATCTATTTTAAACACATTGTTTGAAGAAGATTTTACTTTTGTTGTCCATTTATGCGGAGTATATTCATTCCATCCAAAAATATAGGCATAAGTATCAGCTCCATATCCTGTTATCAAAATATATCTTTGAGACCGTGTTGGCTCATGTTTTTGCAGAATCAAAGACATTGTATTCCATTCGCCAGCCTGCCCTTGATTAACTGTATCATAATTGATAGTATAGGTATCTACTCCATTTATATAAGTACAATTATTACTAGTATACGTGTCATGACGTGCTATCCCACCCCAGGTGTAGTCTCCACTATTCACATCAAACTCGTTGAGTATTAGCTCTGTAGAAACATCTAAGTTACCTACATCATTAATAGCAGTCATGACACGGTCAGTAAATTCAAGCACATAAGTTTTGTGATTAGTGGTATCTATCTGAAAATATACTAGAGGATAGTTTGTCTTATAGATTTTAAACGAATAATCAAAATTCCACTTTTCCATTAATGTACCAAGCGTATCGCCTGTAATAGAATACATAAGCAAATTATTATCCATATGAAGCAGACATCTATCATTAGAAGGTAAAATCAAAGCGTTAACACTATTATATGATTGTATACTATCCAGCACTTCTTTAGATGGATCACGCATTTTCCAGCCATTCTTTTCTTTGACAAGATTGATTATCTCTTTAACATGCTGCTGATCCAGATTAAAGTCCCTGAGGTCCATTCCATTGATATCAGTTAGATTTTGCTTTCTATTCTCCATACTAGTACACCTGACTCCTATTATGAGCGTCTGCCATCGCCTGATTCAACTTAGTAAATATTTTCTGTGACTCAGCGTTATACTCCTGCAATTCTGACATTGCTTCTTGTTTTCTTGATTGTCTTAAGAAAGCCTCAGACGAAGCAAGAGTTGGCACTAACTGTTGTATCTGATAATCAAATCCACATTCCTCACTAAAATACTGGAGGTCCTTAGCCATTCCATAGTAGTTCATCACATAAGAAACAAACTGAACAGTATCATTATTTCCAGCGTAAGTATTTTTATTATCCACATACATAGTGTTCCCTGTAACAGTTAAGGTAAAAGCGGAGTTGACCACAGCGACAGTGTCTGAGGCAATCGATGAAATTTGCCTTACATCAGCCCCGACGGTAACTAAATCAGCCGCAGTCAAATCCGTAGTAAATTTAGTGTTAGTACCATAAATAGTTGTGTTTGTACTGGATATAGCAATAGTACCATAAACCGCAATGTTGTCTTTATATTTCTTAGTTAAATCAAATGCGCTTACATAAATGGAATATGTGTTGGCGGTAGTATCCGGTATTATTCTTGAGTATCTGATATATTCCGTTTCCCCACTGGATGCTTGAGTTACTAAACAATATCCTTTTACTTTATCCCATTGAGATATGTTTGCAAACGTTCCACTAGACACAGCGTTTACATTTATAATTCCTGCGCTGGCAGTTCTGGAAAACGCTTGAACGTTATAAGTAGGTTCTACAAAATTAGAATTGATAGGAATATTAAAAGTAAGTTTTTTCCGAGTATTATTGATAAAAGCAAAGTTACCATAGCTAATCATTGTATCATACATCATTTTAGTTGTCTCAGCGTTGGCCTGATTGATAGGCGGTATGTTCCTTTGGTTCTTTACATCCACTATTATGCTTGATTGTAAATAGTCTTTTGGAAGTGAGTATTCGTCTATATTTTCAGTTGGTATTACATACATCTGAGAAAGATAAGCCCTTAAGTCTATCGATATTTTACGCCGAGCGTTATTTATAAATATTGTCAATTGAGCGTCAGAAAAATATGGCTGAACACCACCTATGGGATCATCGTCAATACGAGATCTTACATCTCTGATATAAGTAGCTAATGTATTATATCCCATAGTCCACCTCTTTTAAATGATATTATCTATTATAGTTTTGGCAAAATATTCCCCTGAATATCGTTTTACTTCCTCACTGTTTAAATAGTCTTTTATATTGTTAATGAATAACTCATAATCATTCTTGGTCATATTTTTCATATAGTTATACAGTTCTTGATAATTATCAAACTTGCAGATATCAACATAAATTGAATCTGGTAGTTCTTTTGTTTTATAGTAAATAGGTATAGTTCCGCTCATAAGAACATCCCATATTTTTTCAGTAACATATCCTTCTATTTCTTTAGCGTTCTCATAACAAAAAGCAAACTTATATTTTGAGTATATATCTGTTTTAGTCTTGACCATTCCTTTATAGCATTTATGTTTATCCTTATCCCATCCAAACCCATATAAATCAAAATCTTCTGGATAATTATTCTCAAAAAATTCTATAGCTTTAAGCCGTTCGCTATAGAGTTCTTTAGGATGATTCACCATTTTATTACCGCAAATCATACAAGCGAGTTTCTCTTTTTCTTCAAACGTACTTAACATAATATTTTGCAGTTTATTACCTATGCAATACTTTATAATTCTTTCTCCGTCAACAAAATAATCGTTCCACGTGAAACATTTGTCATACAAATTGTGGTTATTTTTGTCATAATTATCTGGTTTGATTATCTCATTTTCCATAATTAATAAATAGTGTTTTATGTGAGGATAATCCTTTCTAATGCTTTTTAAACTATTTTCAAATCCAGTTAAATGATCCAGATAAATCATTGCGTCAATATCTTCAAACCTGTTAAAATAGTCAGCAGTATGTATTTCAATTCCTTTTTTATTCAATATATTTTTTAAACAAATAATAGGATAGCCAAGATTTTCTCCTATTAAATAACTATCAGGATTAAAAATTTTATCGCCAACATTAAAATTGCTGTAATAGTTAAATATTGCAATTCCTTTTATAATCATACCTCTCTATAAATATATTTATCTATCATCTTGTTTTCTTCAATATATCTATCAATTCTTATTAAATGCAATTCTTTTAATTCAGTATACTTAGTAATAAAATTAACAACTTTATTTTTTATTACTATTATCTTATCTATGTATTTCATCTATTCAAATTCCACCGTACCGTTATGTCTTGTTCTAATAGTTCTATCTACATAAATATCAAAACCAAGTTCTTTCAGATCGCTGCAAAGGTAATAGTCCTCACTTAAATAAAGCTCATTTTTAACACCAACTTTGCAGATATCATAATATTCTTTAGGCATATTATCAGCTAGGTCTCCTCCCATCAATATGCTTGATCTTCCGTATATATACCCAATGCCATCAATGATATTCAAAAGACTAAGCACATCTTTTTTATTTAAAATGTCTTCATATTCTTTAGGCCAGTCTTTTCCCATTACATCTTTCAATTTTAAACAAAGCTTAATAATATTTTCATGTTTCTTCTTAGCGTTATCAATAACAGCTTCTACTGCCTTTCTACTTAGCATTAAAGCGGCAGTTCCCAACTTTGTCACTTTATAATATCTTTCTCCGTCTTCTTTAGGCGGTTCGCAGTTTGGGATAGGCTGATCAAAAGTAAAATTATAAATAGTGTTTTTTGCCTTCAGTCTTACAGCCGCACCAATAACATCTTTTCCGGATTCCAATAATTTTTTTACATCTTGTCCATTCATATAAATATCAGCGTCTAAGAACAACAAATGAGTAAAATCTTTCTGATGATAAAACAGCGATAAAATATTATTCCTCGCCCTGCTTATCAAGCTTTCATTGCCAATACTAACCCAGTTATAACTTACACCAGCTCCCATCGTTTCAATCAATGTTTTTGTAGCGTCAATATGCATACTACAGTTATAACACGGCATACCTATCATCAGTTTTTTAGGTTGTTCCGGTACTATATTAACTACCGGACTAACATTTGTTTTTTCCATTTACAGCTCCTTTTATAAATTATAAAAACAAGAGAGAGGGCGTGCCCTCTCTCAATACTTACATAGGATTAATTTGAGCTAAAATAAACTTGGAATTTACATTTACTCCATATCCAAGAGCATAACTGGTTTCTGCGGTAGCTGCGGCGTTAACAGTAAATGCGTAAGCATTCTGAATACTTGCGACTGATCTGCTAGAATAACCAGTATCACCAGCAAGAGTAAGAATATCGCCTGTTCTAACCATTTGTCCAGCAACACAAGAGTTAACAAACATTATAGTTCCAGCAGTACAAACGTTAACCTGGTTCCAGCTAAGAGCAGAATTCACATTACCAGGAGCAGGAGTATTGTATGGATATCCAGTAGTACCACCAACAGTCATTCTCCAAATAGCGTTAGCGCAAGTTACTACCATACCACTTTTTTGGATAGTAGACAAAGGAGATGTAACAATACAAAGAACAGAAGCCCCGTTTGCTGTACCCTGAGCGGCAGTTCCTAAAGCAATAGAAGAACTATTAATTACTTGTGCTATGACTCCAAAAATGCCAACGTTTGTGTTTACAACATCGCCAGCATTAACCAATATAGAGGCATTTGCGTCTGTAGCTCTTGTCAAAATAATGTTAGATGTAGCTGTGTTTGTTGAAGCATACGTAACTGGCAAAGTAAAAGAAGCATTAGCGACACGCACAGAAGCATTCATATAGTTTACGGCAAAAGCACCTTCATAAGCTGCGCTAACACAGGTAACAGAATCAGGAGCAACAGATACATAAACACTACTTCCAGCTCTAATAACTAAGCTATACTGAGCGGCTAATGTAGCGTCAATGTCCCATTCAGCGACAGCATTACCAATGAACGTCGCATTTTTACCAATAACAGCTTCACCATTAGCATTGACATAAAGAGAATCTCCCTGACGAATATATTGGCCTGCGGCAAATTTACAGAATACATAAGTTTTGCCTTCAATAGAAAATTCATCCTGAAGCCAAGACGACTGGTTTTGGGAGTCCGGTATATTAGCGTATACTTTCCTCAACTGAGGAATATCAAATCTTTGACTCATAAATTTTTACCTCCCTTATTAATACATATACATAGCGTCAAGTTCAGTCTTGACAGCGGAAGCCATTTTTAGTGTACCCATGTTATAACGTTTGGTAGCAAAAAACAGTAGAGTAGTTTCCATAGATTTCTGTAAAGTGCCATACTGGCTCTGAACATAATCCCATTCACCCATAATAAAGTTGTTGTTAGACTCAACCTGAAGATGAAGATATTTAGAATTAATAAACAGAATAGTATCACTGCCAAGAATATACTGAGGAGTACCACCGATTTCACTGGAAGGCACACGCGTATTTTCTCTTACGATCTTGAAGTTAGGCCCCATCATAGAAATAGTATCGCCAACTTCCAAGGCGTCGCTAGAACTCTTGGCAAATCTGGAAGGAGCTGAAATAGTATTAGCTTCCAAACAAGGAATCCAGATAAAGTCATAAATAGAAGGAGGCATAATACATAAAACTTCTTCTCCAGATATTTCCTCTAACTGCAATCTTGCCCTATTGATAATATCGTAGAATCTGGAAGTTTTTCTCCCAGAAGGAACAGCCACGAGTTCGGCAATAGTATCAACATCTGTTGCTGTATAACCAAGCCTTAAAGCGGAAGTCGCTCCAGCTAAATCCCAGTTTCTTGCTTTCCATTCGCTAAAATCAGCAGAAGATTTCCCGCCATAAGTACCAGTACCAATAATACCGTTAGTACCAAGCAGACCATAAAAGTCAGGTTTAATATTTCCCTTGTCGTCAGTAGCGGAATCTCCAAGCCCATTATAGATAGAGTTACAAAGAGAGATAGAAAAACCTTTCAAAGTATTTTCAAGCAGATCGTTGATATAATTTACATATTTATTTTTATTCTGATCTGCGCCCTGACTCTTTAACAACTGAATATCACTAGTATAAGCACCAACAGTAAAACCTTTGTCTACTGCGTTGATTGTAGCATACTGAACATTTTTCCCTTTAGCGGGAACTTTTACATCTCCATGCTGAATATTAAACTGAGCTAAATTGGAGTAATAAACAGGATAGAGAGAATTGATAGCAATTTTAATATCTCTTCCGGTAAATGTTTCAAGGCCAGTAACAGGCTTTCCTTTCGATGAATCTACAGACTTATAAAGGCTTGATAACACTGGAGAATGCCTAGCTAGTTCTTTCTCTATCGAGTATACCGTGGGAGACGTCAGAACATCAAACACGGATTTATACGTACTATAATCTTGTCCCATATTTTTCTCCTTATTTTAGATTGTCATCCAAGCATGCTTTCCATTGCTTTCATCTGTCTCTTTTTCTGTAAAGCCTTATAATCCTCATATGAAAGACTGCGTACATCGACATCGTCATCATTAGGGATTACGCTGGATGAACTTATTTTACCAATAGGCCTATGTAACATTAAGCCTCTGTTTTCAAGCTTTTGTTTTAGCTCTGCGTTTTCCTTAGCAACATTTTCAAAATTTAAAATAGCGAGTTGCTCCTTAGGAGTAAGCACTTTTCCAATAGCTGAATTTTTTTGTAAATTTTGAATTATATCTTGTTCGTTATAATACTGAGATAAAACCTCATCCGCTTTAATACCGCTCTTTTCTTTCTCAATGATATCCATAATTTCTTTCAGTGCTCTTTGATTATTTTCTTCACTAACAGTAGTAACATGTCCTTTCAACTGACTGATCTCATTTTTTAAATCTTCTTTTTCTTTAGCTATTTTCATAACAAGATTTTTCATATCCTGCATTTCTTTTGTTATAGAATCATTATTAGAACTAACTTTATATCTTTCCTGCATAAGAGCCTGAGCGGCCCTTTCTCTTTCTCTATTCTCATCCGCTTTAGTGTACTGAGATTGCTCCAGCGTTTCGCTTGTAGTATCATCTATTCCAGCATAATCCAAAATGTCATTCCTTAATTCATCCATGTTTATCTCCTTTTATTTTTTCTTCATATTATTTACAGACTTATTTACTGCTTCTTCTAAATTCATAATAATTTCTCCTCTTGGAGTACCATCCGCTATTTTCTCCGCTACAAGAGCGTCATAAAACTCATTTATCTGATCTTCGCTATATCCAGCTTCTTTCAATTGATCTTCAGCGTTTTTCCATTCATTCAAAAGCTGTTCATTTGAAACTCCGTCCGTATTATCTTCTTCTGGCATTTCACTACCAGCTCCAGCTACTGGAAGCTGGTTAGACATTCCAGCAGCCAAAGTCTGGTTAAAAGGAGCTGGTTGTGAAGATGCAATCCCATTAGGAGGAAGTTGAGTAGCACTTAATTGATCTATAGCTTTTCCAAACATAATCCCAAAAGCGTCCATCACTTTATCAGGGAAAAAGTGAGGCATGCCATTTTGTAATACTTGAGCCATTGGATAAAGTATGAGAGGATTACCCTGACTGTACTGCATAAATTGAGTGAGAGTTTGAAACTTAGTTTCACGTGTCATAAGATTGGTATCTTTAGTATCAATCTCAATTTTATATTTAATATTTAAAATATCATCCGGATGAATAACAATGCTATCTTGTATTTTGCCATCAAAAATAACTATGCTTTTTCCATCCATGTATCTATATTGTAGATACAATGCTTTATATGCCAGTTCTTCTATGGCGGAAAAAATATGCTTTTGCATCATATCAGTTTTATTATCTGCTTTACTCTGCATTGTTTGTAATAGATTATTTGAATACGTACCTTTAGGTTTTCCTCCTGCCAGAAGTTCAAAGTCTATACCGGTAGCTTGTTTTACTTCTTGGTTTAGGAATTGTTTTCTTTGTTCAAGTTCAGCGGTTGGAAGAATATCGACTTGATAGGGAACAACATCAGAACCTGGCCCTATTGACATAACTCCATTAGGAATATTAGCATTATTAGCCATATCAACTGGGATAGAACCAATCACTTTTTTCGGCCTGTTATACCATCTCAGCATGTTATAGTCTTCTTCACTAAGATTAATGTTATACTGAATGTTGATAGGAATAATTTCAAGAGCCAGAGAATCGCTGGACGTTTCGTCTTTATATTTTTCAGGACAGAATTTAACGAGAGGAAGATGATCAAACACAATCATTTCAGGATAAAACTTTCCTTTTTTATCGATAGGCTTTAACCATTTTTTATCATACTCAGTAAATAAATACCACTGTGTTTTACCGTCAGGGTTTTTCCCTCTAAACCACCAGTGTATTAAATCACACATCTCGTTATCTTTAGGTTCATCATCTTTTTTTATTTCTTCTTCATAGTTCCACAATTCTTTAATTTGCCAATATCTCATTTTTACTTTCTGATAAAGATAGTCGCATTCATTCAAATCTTTAGCCATTGGGTCGATTCGCACATCTTCAGGGTCAATAATTCTTAGTTTGATAGGAGTGCGTGTTTCTGATTTGTCAATATCAATAACGGGCTGAATAAAACAATATTGATAACAAAATGATTTAAACAAAGCTTCTTCATAAAGCTCATCAAAATTATTTTCTTCATTAAAAATGCTATTTAGTAATATATTGATCTTATCATTTGTTTCATCTTTAATATTATAGTCATATTTACTTATTGCCATAGGCAGAGGGTCTATTTCGGCAAAAGAAGCAACAAGGGTTTCAAGATATGTCTTAGTAATATTGATAGAACGTTTTGGCTTTTTTAAATCTTGTTCTTTATTATAAGTCTTATAAAAATCATAGAGTTCTTGCCCAGCGTAGTTATACATTTTAGTTTTAACTTTATCATCGAAAAAATTCCACTGTTTATTTTCGATAACAAACTCTTTAATATACTGAAAGTCTTTAGAAATATCAGTATAATGTTTTTCAGCCTCAGCTCTAAATTGATCTAGTGTCTTAAAATTAAGATTTTCAATATACTCAAGATTTTTGATATTAGTAATATCACGTTTAGTGATAACTACTTTGGATAAATCCATTATATAAAACTCCTTGATCTCAGGACGTACCCTTGATCTCAGTATTTAATAAATAACTTTATTCCTTCTTTGTTTTAAGTCTTGCTATAATATAAGCAGCCATATTTTTATCTTTCATCTTTGGTTTACTATCATATAAATCTTCAACTTCATCCTCTTCATCCATTTTTTTTTCATCTTCTTTACACATTACTGTATATGTATCGTTTAACTTTTTCTTTATAATTTTAGCTTTAGGTTCGGAAGCTAGTTCTTTCCATTCAGGCATATCAATAATTTCTTTAATTTCTTTAAGCATTTCTTTATCACCCATAAAAACTCCTAATATCCTAAACTTTGATAAAACCCACCGCCACCCTGACGTATTACTTTTATGTTCAATAAGTCATCTATAGTTTTCATCATTGGTTTTTTAGACCTGTTTTGTCTTATCACATTGTTTAAATAACCAAGATGATTTAAGGCCCTATCAGTAAAAAATAAAGACATAACCAAATCATCATCACTGTTTTTTAAATCCGGTTCTCCCATAATTTTAATACCGTGCATTTTAGGTTCAAGCTTCTGGCTATCCCTGTCTTTATAATCTTCCACAAAATGTTCTAACTGCATTTTAGTCAGTCTATCGTGGAGTAATATTTTCCCATTTACAATATCATCCAGTGTCTTATTCTTCATATCCTTTTTACTTTTTTCTGTAGTAATAATTCCAAACTCAATCTGAGTTTTTAGTACGCCCTTTGAGCTTTCCATTGGCTTCCACATCTGATCCGAATATAAATTATAATATCCAAGATCATTCATTTTATTTACCACATATCTTCCATGCTCTCTGTTTTCACTAACAAATAAAGCTTTATTGTAATAGTTCAAAATAGGCATAATAAATAATTCTGGAGCGTTGACATAAGATATTTTACTATCGATCATCATGAGACATTGTTCTCCAAACTCATCGAACACATGCAACCCATGGCTATTTCTTCCACCCCCACCGCAAGGGTCAAATCCCACTACATACTTTACATTTGACTGAACATCTTTAAACATTCTGATATAGCCTTCTTCATCAGGCGTTAACTCTCCGTAAGCTATGCTAAATCTTTTAGGTTGAATCTCAACATAGTTTGATTCGTTCCAGATATCAGGTTTAAAAATATAAACGATATCTCTATTAGCGTAGTTACCATAAAGCAACTTTTCTTTAGCTATATCATCCAATTCATTTTCAAGCCTATCCAGTTCTTCCTTAGGAAGATTCTTAGCATTATCTTTTAACTCAAAGTGAAACAATTGAGAGTAAGACAACTGCTTAAGCCCGTGTACCCATTCATCTTCTTCGTTACTATCCATAGTGAAGTAAAGCATACCATCCGTAGAAATAACACGGCTTCGTATTTGCTCTCTCCAGTCTTCACTATCAACACGTTCATCCATAATGATTATTGAAGCGTCAGCTGAGGTAATAGTGCCGATCTTTTCTTCCTGAGACTTAAATAAAATATGCCACCCAGTATTTAACTCAATGACATATTTATTATTTCTAGGATCATTCCATACATTTTTAATATTCACTTTAGGAATAACATTCAGAAACATTGGCAGTAATACTTCTTGCACTTTCTTAAAGTTAGTAGCAATCACCCAACACCTTTTTTTTAAGTCCGGTATGTTCTTATACTTAGTAATAAATGGATGCTCATCTTTCATAATCATAGCGGCATCCATAAGCACAGATGTCGTTTTTGCTGTACGTGGTGCCCCTTTGAGTATCAATATCTTCTTGCCGCACGAATGAAGTAAATAATGTTTCTCAGAAGGCGGTTCATAACTATAGTAAAATTCTTTCTGTCTTGCCCTTAGTTCTATAATCAGTCTCTTTAAATAAACAAATTTATATTGATTACTTTTGTTAATTAAATCATTGTTTACTTCCATCTAAGCCACTTCTTTTATTTTATTCCTATTATACCACTTTTCTTTAGCTAAATATTCCTGTGCCTCATTCGTATACTTTTTTAGTTCTGTCATTAAATCAGAGTCACTTAACATACCAATTTTTAAACTATCATCATTAAGCATCTCACCAAACTTATTCTGAAAGTCAGTAATCTGCTTTAGCAACTCTTTCATCTCCTTCTTATATTTATCCCTCATCTCTATTAATTGTTCAATAGTACCATACTCTTCTTTCCATTCACTCACTTTCTCTTCATATTTAAAAAACTCTTTCTCAGTATGCTTATACAGTTTCATCGTCTCCACTAATGTCCACTCAAGAGTTGGACTTTCTATTGGCTCTTCCTCAGATAAATCACTTATATTACAATCATTAACTTCTATCGCTAATCTTAATATTGGATAATTCCTGTAATGTGACTTTATCGCTATCTCTCCGTTCCTTCCTTCTTTCCCACCCGTCTCTTTTATATACATCCTTGCAGCCTTTAATGTATCCCTGTTAAACAAATAATATAAATCAAATAATCTCTGCTGCTTAACTGTTAAATACTTATACAAATTATCTACTATATACTTTTTCTTTAATATCTTATTCTCCATATTACCCCATCATTCTCAAATATTATTTCTAACTTCAATACATTACATAATCTACATATCTCTCTTCTATACCTGTCTATCAGTAATGCCATATCTAAATTTGTCATGCTTACCCCTAAAATAATTCCTATATGTCATTAATATGTCATTAAGAGGTAATCTCTAAACAAACCCTACCTAGAAACACTCCCCCAATTTTTGATGTACCCCCTACAATGTACCTACAATGTTAATACAAACTGTGTTGTACTTAACATAATACATGTTATAGGAATTTGTTTGTTGTGGATAGCTAAATTTTGATACTTTTGGGATGTTGATTTGTGGGTGATGATGTGATAATTGTGAAACCTAATATATATTTGTGGTATATATTTTGTTAGTTGTTGGTCGTATGGGTAAACGGTTGCCTCGCATAGCTCGGTCGCTAATTGTAGCTCTTATAGAAGAATTATAACATAAAAAATATAGTGTTGTCAAATAGTTCGTGACTAATTGTCTTATATAGAGTTACGATACCAAAAAAAATAAGAATGTAGTGTTATCAATAGTTCTACGAGTTTGTTTTTTTTCAACTATTTTTTTATTACTTATATTATATATAATTAAATATATATTATTGGCATAAATACCGACGTTTGGTCGGGGTTTTTGAACAAAAAAAAATATTTTTTAAAGTTTTTTTCCTTGATCTACAAGCATTTTCTCCCATTTTTGTAAAAATCCGACTGAAAGTGGGATTGACAAACTTAGAAATCTGTGTCATACTGTGGGCGTACAACAGAGAGCGCAAAGTTTTGCGGTCTCAAAATCCTCCTAAGAAAAGGGGGTCAATCGGAACTAATTACTCCGGTTGTAACACTCCCTCAATAGAGGGAAGGAGATTATATGTATAGGATTAAAGTAACGCCTTGTTATTACAGGGGCAGTTTGCCACCTCATATTGATCACTGGTATAATAGCAATCCTGATAGTAACTGTGATGAGTACGAGACAGAGGCAGAGGCACAATTAGTAATTGACAACTTAGAGGACGGGACTTATTATCTTGCTCATGGAGAGGCGGACAGACCAACTTATGAGATCGTAGACACGGAGGAATTTAGCTATGGCAGTCCTAATCCTTATGTCCCAGACGACGCAGTTGAGTTGGACAACGCAAAAGATGCGGAAATTATTGAAGAATTGCTAAAATTAAATGTACAACCTTACCAAGACGGGATGAGAGACGACAGCAACGCTGAGTACTTTGAGGATACAATTGATATAGACGACATAACTTATGGTATTATGTATGCAGTTGACCCGCTTGATGTTGCAGACCATAGCGATGATCTTGGCGGTTGTGATTGGTCTAGATATGTATGTTATAGATATAATTATTAGTTGACGGGTTCCCCAGAAAGGGGGAATTAAAACGCTCCGAAAGGAACCGTCCGAAGCCGGTTAATGTCGCCTTGCGGTGTGGTAAGCCGCCGGGTCGGAGTAATTACCCGGCCCGTTTTCTCCTACTTAAAGTAGGAAGGGGATTTTTATGAAATACGTAGAGTTTAAGTCCGAAGTTTTAGCAAAATGCGACGGGAAAACAATCCATAGAGTTTCCGGTCTTTTAAGCCCTGTGGCCTGTATTGTTAACAACCCAAAATCAACGGTTTTATATGCCATAGAAGCAATAGAAGAAATAAACAAAGAGCTTCATTCTACTTTCAGCTTGGTGCGCCCTTATTATTGCCCGGAATGTTGTTCGTTGGCATACGGGAATAGGGTAAAAAACGAAACAAAGAATGAACAATTAATAAAATGTTCAAAATGTGGAAAAATATCGGTGTTTATTGTTTTATTAACAGTAAAAGGTTGTACTATAAATAGGGTAAAATATTCAAAAATAAAATAGAAAACTATTGAATTCCGATAATTATCTGCTTTATAATACCACTAAGATAAAAACATCTTGGGGGTATTTTTATGCCGATACCGAATCCAAATACAGGAGAAACGAAAGATCAATACATCGCAAGAATAGCCTCAATCCTTATCAATGAGGGTAAATCTCAAGAGCAGGCCGTTGCAATCGCTTCTAGCGCATATGATAACAACCAACAGCAAGAGAAAAAACCTAAAAGTAAATAGGAAGGAGATTTTATGAAGGTAACTATAGGATTTACGGAAGATTTAGAAAATCATACAACAGTCATAAAAATTGAAGGAACTGACAGACTAATTATACAAAATTATTAAATGGTGACGGGTGCGGCAGCAATGCCGCATTAAACCACTTAAAGCACGTCCGAAGTCGTGCAAAAAAGCATAAATTTATGGAAGGGTCGTGCAAATTTCCTAAAATGGCTGCAAAATTTATAAAAGGACGGTTATTATGGATGTTGGACAAATAAATAACAAAAGGTTTAATCTTCGCATTTCTGAAGAATTATTGAAGGGTCTTAACGATGAGGCTGTAAGACAAAATAGGCCAATTTCAAACCTTGTTAAAACTATATTAATTGAATTTTTAGAAAAAAATAAAAAATGACTTGACAAATTAAAAAATGTAGTTATAATTAATAAATAATAAATCAATTATTTTCCAAAAATAAATTAAAAACTGTAAAAAGTTTTTGACCTAATATTTGGCACCCGCAAAACAAATATTAGGCCGGCTTATTAGCCACAGCCCTTCCTTTGCGGGGGCCGAGAAATCGGTCGGGGTTGTGGCTAATTTTTTTTGGAGGTTTTTATGAGTAGTTACGAGTTAGCTCTTCAGTTCAACCTTGACGTTATGGAGAAACAAAACAAAAGCAGCGAAGAAATCATTACTTGGCTTCAATGGTTCTACGAAAAAGCAATCGAAAATGTTATCAAGAATTACAATCATGTTACTGTTCAATCATTCGCGGATTTTCAAAAGAAATGGGAACAGAATTTTGAAAAGTATTGCGGAGAATCAAAATGATCTGGAAAATCATGAAAAGAGATATTAAAATTTTTGGAATTACAATGTTGATCGTAGGATTGGGAGGAAGTCTGGTTTTGTATTTGATAGCCTATTCCTGGGGAATAAAAAGTTTCTGGTATATGCTCAAATTCTATACCATTTTATGGCAAGTGTATGTTGGAATTTGGTTAGTTGGAACATTTTTTCTCTGGATAGCAAGATTATATCAATTCAAGTGGAGAAAAAACGAGATTATTAAAAAATACAGGAAAGCAAAATGAATAATAAAATCGATCCTTTTTGGTGCCCGTTCTGTGACTTGGAAACAACGGCAACATTTATAAAAAGAACTGAAGATATTGAAAATTATAAATGTGATAATTGCGGATATATCATATCTTTTAATATCCCAGAGGAGAAATAATATGAAAATGAAAAATTGGAGTTTGCAGTTATTTATTTCAGATGAAAAATTGAAAGAATTGATAACTAAATATCCTTATTTAGATATTACTAAAATGAAAGAAGTTATAATCACTTTTTATCATCGCTCAGACTTTGAAGAGTTTGTAGAAAACGAATTGGAGTTTTGAAATGTTTTGTGAAGTATGTTTATGCAGTGGTTATCACTTAGCAGGCTGTCCTGAGGACCAATACGCGGATGATGAAGATATAGCAGATTTGGAAGATGAATACTGGGACAGAAAAGTAGACGAAATTAGAGAAGAAGGAGTATAAAATGGCTAAACCAACACGTGTATGGAAGTTTGGAGATGTAGAATGCGCTCTATTTGAGCAGCCCGTAGAAGGGAAAAACTATGCCAGAAAATCTTTTAAGTTTCAAAAAAGCTACAAAGACAAAGAAGGAAATTGGAAACAGACTGACTTTTTTGGTGTACAGGATATTGGAAGCATAGCTTTATTATCTCAAAAAGTAGCTATTGAAGTTATTGCTTATGAGAAAAAACAAAAGATTGCGGAAGAGCCTAAAGAAGAATACGGAAAAGGTGGTTTTTATGAGTGATCTTAAAGACAAAGCAATAGATATTAAAGGTAAAAAATATATCCTAGTTTCTGACAGAGTGCTTGAATTTAACAAGCTATATCCACAAGGTTGTATCAGGACTGAATTAGTTTCTAAAACAGATGATGACATGGTTGTAATAAAAGCAACTGTTATTCCAGATATTAACAAGCCGGAGCGTTTTTTCACAGGCTATTCCCAAGCTACTTGGGGTGATGGATATATCAACAAAACAAGCGCAATGGAGAATTGCGAGACATCGGCTGTTGGTAGATGTCTTGGTTTTTTAGGTTTGGGAATTATTGATTCTATAGCTTCTGCCGATGAGATAAATAAAGCTCAAACACAGCCGGAAAAAAAGTCAAAAACACTGTCTGTAGACGACCCTAATGAGCAAATTCGTAAATTGGCTAATGAACAGATAAAAGAGGCCGTCAGAACAAGCAAAATTAAATTGTCACAAATGCAGGAAATAATGAAGAATGTTACTGGCGACGCAAATAAGAACACTGTACATGGATTAGATGTATCTCAGATAGACGAGATAATGAAATCAATGAATAAAAAGATTGAAGAAAATCAAGTTGGATTTGTAGATAAACCATTAAAAGTACCTGAACAAGTTCTCCTTTAAAAACGCCGGCCGTGAGCGATATCACGGCAATGTTTTAATGGTTTCCATAGTAAGTCTGGACGGAAGGGTAAAGCGTAGCTGGGCATCAGGCGCGACGACTTCATTTCGGCGTACCAGTAGCGATTATAGTTAGCTCAGTTTGGTAGAGCACCTGAAAGGGATGTCTAAGGTTCAAATCCGATATAATCGCAAAAGACCTGTATTTTATTTCTGCGTCTATCCGGCTACTGGTAGAATATGCGTGTTGTGGGGACGGTGAATTGGAAACCCTCTGACAGCTGGGAAAAACCAGCAATGTTTTTATTTGGTTGCCGTGTTAGCTGAAGGTCAGCCGCTAGTCCAGCAGCACATTGCGTGATATAATTATAAGTTGATCTGCTCACTCACTTATAATTAAATATCAAGAACGTTCGATTCGTTCCACGGCAGATTATTAAGGAGGAAAATAAAATGGAATTTAGTTTGAAAGATTTGAAAGAATTACTTGGTGTTAAAAATGATTTGCCTTTTGAAATTGGGGACAATGTATTTATTCGCACAGTCACTTATCACATTACTGGAAAAGTAACTGAAATAAAAGGTAAATTTGTTAAACTTGAAAAAGCGGCTTGGATTGCAGATTCAGGTAGATTTTCAGATGCTCTTAAAAAAGAAGAGTTTTCCGAAGTAGAACCTTTTGTTAATGCTGTTTGGATTAATACTGATTCTATAGCAGATTTTACGTTTATAACTAGACTTCCTGATGCTCAGAAATAAGGATTTTATATGTTAGGATTGTTTTTTATAGGGTCGAGGTCGGGGTCGTGGTCGTGGTCGTGGTCGGGGTCGAGGTCGGGGTCGTGGTCGTGGTCGAGGTCGAGGTCGTGGTCGAGGTCGGGGTCGTGGTCGTGGT
>JAAXXA010000713.1 GCA_013334735.1 Bacteroidota bacterium | reverse complement strand
GTATTAAAATAAATAATGCAAATTTTAAAGTGCAAAATGTAAAATGTAAAATTTTATAAGTCTTCAAAATCATTGATAATTCTAAATCCTATAAATTTGCAATTTGCTCTGCCTCAGGCAGATTAATTTTTGCAATTTACAATATTTTTTATTTTAGCAACATTATGGACAGACTCTATTTATAAAGTGTTTCTTTTGATTTAAGAACAAGGAACTATGATAGTTCGACTAAACTCACTACAGGTTTTTAGATTTTGGAAGTAGCAAAGTAATTACGAATTAACAATTACAGGTACCGTAATTCGTAATTGTACTTTCGTAATTAATTAAAAACTTTTTATCATAGTTAGATATTATTTACAATTTCAAAAGCCGCTACATTTAACTTTTCTATTGCAAGTTCGATATTCCACTTTGCCTGTTGTCTTTCTTCAACAAAGTTAGAAATAGCGCGTATTTGTGCACAATTTATTTTTTCGGCATTAAAGATATTCAGGAAAGCTGCGCCTTCCATGGTTTCAACGTCAGGGTTAAACAAATTAATTATTTTGTCAACAGATTCTGCATTCCCATGAACGGTATTAACAGTTATCCCTTTTACTTTCGGTAATTTTTGTATGATTGGATTGTTTATCTGGTAAGCGTTTTTAATACTGTAAACAGTTTTATCCAATTGGTTTTTGCCAATATTCATTTCGTCAAATTTGAGAAATGAGGCCCCATTTTCGGCGCCCATTTCCGAAATAATATCGCTATCAACATTAACAACATCTCCTAAATTCAGATTTTTGTTAAACGCTCCGGCAATACCAAGATTAATTGCAAATTCGTAATTTTTCTTACCAATTATTTTCCCTATATGATAAGCTGTTGAGGTCATACCTATGCCTGTAATAAGTATGTCAATTTTTTTGTTTTCAAACTGATGTTCGGATAAAAAATCGTCAATTTTATTTATCAGTATCAATTTTTCATAAAAAGGTCTAATTTCATTAAAGGTTGCCGCTACAATAAGAATCATTATCTAATATTTTGTATATTAACTTTGCAACTTTATAAACTTTATAACTTTACACTAACTTATTCTTTCACAAACCTTTTTACTTCTACTCCATTTTTATTATAGAGCTTTATAATGTAAACTCCTGTTGCAAAATTGGAAATATCAATTTTGGTTTGTGCTTGCTGAATTGCCCGAGAAAATATTAACTGTCCATGAACATCATAAATAGAAAGAACATTGTTTTGTTTTGGTAAAAATTTTTGTATTTCAATGTTAATATTATTATTAGCAGGATTTGGATAAACGGAAATACCAGAATTAATATTTTTCTCATTTATAGATCCTGCGACAGTAACAGAAATATTATCAATATAAAGGTTCCATTTATTTGCATCACTATATACATTAAACCCGATATAGTATATGCCATCGTCGCTTACATTGAAGGGGGCGGATGCAAGAGTATATGAAGTTTCGGTAATACTATCCAAATCAATAATAGGGTCGGTAAAAGCAGCAGATACGTTTGGAGCCTGTGCCAAGTGAACTTTTAATTTTTCAGAAGATTCGTCTGATTCTGCCTTATAATAAAAATTCAGAAGATAAGGCGTTCCGGCAGTAAGTTCAAGACATTTTGAAAAGAACCAATCATTAGCCGGTTCAGAAGGATTATATGAATATATAATGCAATCGGAATTATCCATGCCCGAAGAGCTACTTATTTCCCATGTTTGAGGATCTTCGTTATCGTTTTGAACAAGTAATTGTGAATTTTCTTCTGCATCTTCAAAATTTAAATAATAAGGAATATTCGAAGGTGTATAATTTTTAACAATATAAGTTAATGTATCATTAAATGGATTGGCATCTGTATCGTATATGGTATAAGCCTTTATTGTGAAATCACCCACGGTAGATAAATCACATAAATTTGTAAAAGTATAAGTTATTTCTTCGCCTGAATTAATAATTTGCTCTATTTGTTCAATATATTCATTCCCGTTAACAGAGTATGCAACCATAGGTGAATCGATAGGTTTTGTTCCGTAATTTTTAATTACAATTGTAACGAATTCTTCCGAACCAAGAGTACATGAAGATACCGGACTTAAATTGTCC
>JAAXXA010000144.1 GCA_013334735.1 Bacteroidota bacterium | reverse complement strand
AATAATAAAATCTAATAAATATACTAAAAACGAAATAAATTTCCGGATTTTATGAATATAAAAAGGTATAGAAGTATAAAGGTATATGGAAGAGCGAGTTATACCATATACCATTATTCCCTATACCCGAAACCCTAATGTAATAATTTATGCCGTGCAAAATATAACAATTATGAATTTAGAAAAAATGGCAAAAAAATTATACTTTTTATTTTACTTTCAAACTATCAGGAATCAATTTATTATTCTCATAAGTTTTTTTGTTTTTCAATTTAAACTGTTCGAATTTTTTATGTAGTTTGCTTAAATTTATATCATCGTTTATTTGGACTAAACCAAGCCCGTCAGAAATTTCAAAAATTTGATCATTTACAATATAATATTTATTTTCCAGATAATCTATCATTTCACTTTTTGTTCTGATAAACGGTAGTGAATTTGTATTTCTGAAAGTTGCAACGCTGTCTAATCCTTTTCCAATCCATGGAACTACTGTTGGGAAATACATATTGTAATTCTTTTTCAAGAATGAAATAATTGATGGTGTAATGTTAAGATGCGATACTACCGACGAGAATTTTTTAGCTTTTTTAAGCATCTGCGAGTATATTATAAGAGGCACATGAAAACGATCAATTTGTGTGCTGATAGGCGGCGACGACATACGGTGATCCCCTGTAATAATAAAAATAGTATTATTAAAATCTTCATGTTTTTTATAATCACTAAAGAATTTTTTTATTGCATCATCAAAATATAGAATTGACGCGTAATTTGGAAGGTATTTGCGATATTCTTTTTTTGTATTTTCATCAAAATAATATTCTGAAAATTTTGCTTCCGCCTTTTTGTTGTAATACTCTTGTTGCAAAATTATATAGGGATCGTGCATAGTCAATGTAAGAAAAATATCTAATCGTGGCTTTTTATTATTTTGATAAAGGTTTTCTATTCCTTTTTCAAATAGTTCTTTATCACCGTAACCCCATGTAAAACCATTTGACATTGAGGGCATTTTTTTATATTTATTTCCAAAACTTTTTTCATCAACGATCTCGTCTATTTTTTGTTTGCTAAGGAATAATTGTATGTTGTCGAATTTAGAATCTGCACCGCAAAAAAAGCGAGTATAATAATTGTTTTTTTTGAGCAAACTGATTATTGAAATGAAATCGGGCATTTGATTTCCAAGCTCAGCGAATCCGTTTTTACCAAAAGGTAATGAAGCTAACACTGAAGGAAGCGCTTCGAATGTTCTCCCGGCTGTACTCAGCGTATTTTCCCAGTAAAGACTCTTATTTTCGAGAGAATCGATAAATGGAGTAAAACTTTTCATGTAAGCGCCTTCGCCACTATAAGCGCGCCCAAGACTTTCTACAATAATAAAAACTATGTTTGGTTTATTTTCACCAATATTAAAGTATTGCCCAAGCATATCGGGTGTTTCATCTTTATGAAGAAACGGGTAATTTTCATTAATATATTTGAATTCAAAATTTGTAGTATCCGAAATACTATAGAAATTTGTTTTTAAAGCATCCTCAGAGATATCGGTTGCGCTAAAAAAATATGAATACGAAGCTGAAATAAAATGTGATGCTTTATTTGACACTAAATTATATTCCATTTCTTTTTGAAATTTTTTTGCTTCGGGCTGTGGATTAAGGAATATAATTGTAATTAGCATCGCAACTAAAAAAGTATAAAAAATATAGATATGCGGTTTTATAAATTTGCTTAAGTACAAAATGCCTACAGTAATAGCTATTCCAAATATAGCAGGCAGTAATGAAAAGAAAGATAAACTACCTGAGGCGGATGCAATGTGAATAATTTCATCAAAGGAATAGCCATAAAGGTCGGCGCCTAATATTAATGAAGTGGAAGCAAAATATTGAATAAGTGCAAATTCCAAAATGATGAAAAGTGTAATAAAAGCCGAGTATAAAATATAGGCTAATGGTTTAAAAATAAAATATACTAAAATATAAGGTATTAAAAAAACTGTGGCAAACCGAAAGCAATAAATTATATCATAATAGTAGCCTGATGAAATTAAATAAAAACTATTATTTGGAAGAGTAATGTGTTTGTTCAGGTAAAAATATTCGTATAGGCGAGCAAAAAACAACAATAATAAAAAAGCCATATTAAGAGTAATATAGCGTTTTCCCGCGTCTTGCAGTTTATTTAGTACAATAGGTTTTTTTTCTTCCATATAAAATATATTATGTTTCCTTATTAACTGTAAAACCGGTACGGTCCATTTTACCCCATAAATTTTTACCGATAAAATAATGGAAATTACCTCTAAGGGCAAACCAAACATTTAAAGGATGATATAAAACAGGTTCTAAGAAAGAAGTTAAAATTAATCTGACAACATCTCTTTTCCTCCTATATTTACGGAATGTAAGCTCTTCAAACAATAAAGCCCACACCGAAAAAGAAACAGCAAATAAATATACAAAAAGTAAAAGAACTATAAAGAAAGGCCAATTAGGATGCCCCATCACTGCAATAAGAATAAAATAAAATATTCCTAAAAATTCGATAATGGGAGCAAGCCATTCAAAAAATAACCAATAGGGATGTCCCAACATTCCAAGATTTCCATATTTTTTATTAAAGAAAAGTTTTTTATGTTTAAATAAAGTTTCTATAGTCCCCCTTGTCCAACGGTTACGTTGTCTGCTTAATACTTTTAATGTTTCAGGAACTTCTGTCCAACATAAAGGATCTGGTATATAAACCACTTTATATTTTAATTTATGTTCGATCATATAACGACGCATACGAACAATTAATTCCATATCTTCACCAACTGTTTTACAATCGTAGCCTCCTGATTTCAATGCTATTTCCCTATCAAAAACGCCAAAAGCTCCTGAAATAAGTAAAAGCCCGTTCAATCTGCTCCATGCCATTCTGCCCATTAAAAATGCGCGGGAATATTCTATAACCTGAATTCTGGGAAGAAATTTTTTCGATAAGTTCACTTCAATAATTTTCCCACCTTCAATTTTACAAGAATTAGCTATTCTTATTACTCCTCCTGCTGCAATTACTCTACATTCGGGTTCTTCCAAAAATGGTTTGATCATTTTAAGTAATGCATCTTCCTCAAGAATACAATCAACATCTACTGCTGCAAAATATTTTTTATCGCATAAATTAATACCCGCGTTCAAAGAGTCCGACTTACCTCCATTTTCTTTGTCAATTACAACTAATTTATTATAGGCTTTATTTTTTGATTTATAGATTCCCCGAACAGGCTTAGTTTCAATGAAAGAATTATAAGGCACATTAATTTTTTCAAGCTCGTAATGTGTAATGATTTTTTCCATTGAATCATCTTTACTGCCATCATTTATAATAATTACTTCAAAATTATTATAATGTATCGATAGCAATGAACGGATATTTTCGATAATAGTTTTTCCTTCGTTATATGCAGGCGCTATTATGGAAATTGATGGCGAAAGCGGCGAAGAAATTATTGTGGAATAATCAATAAAACTATTTTTCTTCATATAGCGATAAATTTCGAAAGCGGAAATAACCGACATAATAAAATAAGCGGAAAAAATCAGAATAGAATAAACAAAAATTCCATTCTCTATAACATATTTGAATATTTTAACGATCTCGTACATTACTATTTTTTATTGATGTGAAATTGAATAATTTTCAAGGTTGTTTCATCAACATTCTTTTCAATAGAATGAAGTGTTTTAATTCCTTCATCGCCTAAGTTAATAAGACCTTTTAATGCAAACAATCTTAAGTTGAAGTCCGTTTCATTTAATAAGGCATTTTTAAATAAGCTTAAATTCGAAATATCCGAAAAAGGTAAAAGAGCTCCGATAATTTCGCATTTATTTATGGTAGATTCTTTATCAAATTGTTTTTGTAAAGGCAAAATTATTTCAGGATTTTCTAATTTTCCTAAAGTAATTATGCTTTCTTTTCTAATATCTTCATTAAGCGAATCAAGCAATTTAATAACATTATCAATACCTTCCACCTGTTTAAAAATTCCAATCATTTTTAATGAATATTTCACAACATTATTATTAGAATTAAATAACCACTGGTTGAAATCAGGATAAATTTCATATTCTTTTAATATAGCAACAGTATTTATAAGCCCCCAATCAGTTATAATAACATCAGGATTATTGAAAAAGATAAACGGGTCTGAAGGGTTAAGTTTTATCCATGCTAACCTTGATTCTGTTCTGATAATAATATTTTTTTTATTTAATAATGATTCTATTTTTTTATTTTCAACGGTAATATTCATTTGAGCAATCTCACGAAGCCCTTTAGCAACAATATGCCAGTATTTACTATATAAATTTTTTATTGCAAATGTTTTTAGCGATAAATCTTCGTATAACTTATAAAGACGATATTTATTTTCTCCCCTTAAATTACTATGTAGAAACAAGAGTTCTTTAACAAAAACATCTCTGCATAATTTATCAGCCAATTCTTTTTTTAAGAATGAAATGTTTAAATCTTTTTGCTCTTCGTAAATCCAGTCGGTAATAATTTCGGAGTATTTCACAATATATTTTTGTTCTTTTTTCTTCTTTATTGCAAGAAAAGTTCTTCTTAAAGTTATTATTGTAAATAAAATCACAACTGAAATAATAAAGAATAAAATCAGTAAAATCAGTATTTTGAGAAGCAAACTTGTTTTAAAATAAAATAAAAAAAAACTATCTGTAAATGATATGTGCGAGATCTCATTATCATGATAATATGAATCGGTAATATAAAGCGGTAAAAATTCCTGATGCGCTTTCGTTTCTTTAGACAATGAAATAGTATCATTAAACTTAAAAGAGCTATCCTGTGCGTAAATGCTATCAATTTGTTTTTCTTCTGAAAAAACAAAAAATGTAAAAGCAAACATTAACCATGTTGTAATTACATAATATTTCCATTTGTGAAATTGCATTATATTTCGAGTTTTATAGTTCAATATTCAAGGTCTGTTTTTTAAAAATTAAACGATTTATTTTCAATTTCATATTTAAAAAGAATAAGTAATTTGCGCGCCCACCGAATACCGGTTTCTGTAAATACCCGGGTAGAACTCTTCCTGAGCAACACCTGCATTTACTGATGAAATAAAATTATTAAAAAGCTTTTGCTGATAGCTTAAAGAAAATTTTTGTGATTTAAGAAAATAATTTGTCGGTGTAGCAAAAGCATATTTATGATCATCCGGAGAAAAGCCTGTACCAATTGTTAACGAAAGATAATTGTCGGCATCTTTTAAGTATCTCCTTGCTGTCAAATAAAAGGATTTCGATAATACTTTTTTTCCGGGTGTTAGATAAGGGCGGAAAGAAAACCAATAGTTACCAAGATATTTTCCTATAGTACCTGTGTAAATCATTACCATGCTGGAATCGAAAGCAGCCAATCTTTTATCATCAAAATTCATATATCTAAACCCCAAAGAAAATTCAAAAGCTTCAGGTAATTTTTGGTAAACTTCCAAAGATAGACGGGTTTTAGGATAAAGTGTAGTTCCAGAATAACCTGTATTAAAATATAAGTAAGTCCCTTTACGAATACTTGGGTATGCATCTATTTCAAATTGATTACCCGTTTTATCAAAACGATCGGCAATATTAAAACGAGCTATCACGGTGCCAAATATTTTAGTCTTACGGCTAAGATATATACTTTCGTAATGCCATGGTTTGCCGTCTGTAAAGGCGTCGATATCATAACTTGCTCCTACTTTATTTATTCTTTTATTTTCTTTAATGCTAAAAAGCAGATTTGACGCGTCTTTATTTGAAGGATTCAAGTTTAAAATCTGCAATAATATATTAATAGCAGCACCTGTATTTTCGGAAAAATTTAAAGATTTTGCTTTTTTAAATAAAAATTTTTCGTCATTCGGATGAAATGCAAGCGCTATGTTGGCATATTTAAGTGCTTCAGCATAATCGTCGCTCCAGAGTTCCACATCAATCAACGCGTCCATGGCATCGTAATATCCTAATTTAATATCAATAATTTGTTTAAGGACATATTTTGCAGAATCGTATTGTTTTTCCCATGAATATGTTCGTCCAATCAAAACAGAAGCATCATAATAAGTGTTATCCATTGATAAAATTTGTCGGCAATAACTACGGGCTAATGCTTTTTGATCATTATAAGCGCATTGGCGCGCTTTTGCAAAAAGAGAATCTATTGATATTTCAGGCGCAACTGTTTCTTTTTTTTGTGCTGAAATATTGTTTAAACTAAAAAACAATATTAACAGCAAGAACAACATTCTCTTAAAAAATTTAATAACTGTGATTGCTCCTTTCATATTTTAGCGTTTGATTAAAAGTTTTTTTACTCTTATAGAAAGTTCATTGGGGCTAAATGGTTTTGTAATATAATCATCCGCTCCAAGTTTAAAAGCTTCAAGAATCGAATCTTCATTGCCAAGCCTTGATAATACAATTATAGGCGTATCTTTTTTAAGTTGGGTTCGAACCAGATTAATTAATTCTATCCCTCCCAAAAATGGCATAAGTAAATCTGTTAAAATCAAATCATAGATATTATTTTTAATCTTTTCAGAAGCTTCCCTTCCATCTTTTGCTGTTTCCACTTCATAACCTTCATTCTTCAACTTGTGTTCAATAGCTTTAACTATCATAAAATCATCTTCGCATACTAATATTTTCATATTTTATTTTTATTAATTAACAATATTAATAATTTTTTTTAACTCTCTAATTCCTTTATTTATTTTTTTTTCAATTATATCTATTTTATCACTTAATTTTTTAGATTCTTTTTTATTTTTTGACATAAGTTCAATATATTCGGAATCAGCAATAACAGTTTTTAAGCCCACGAAAGTAAATTGCGGAATTAACTTATGAATATTTCCGTATAGCGCATCGAATTTTTTTGTACTTAGGTTAATCCGCATTTGCTTTATGGTATATGGAGTGTGTTCAATAAAATGTGAAATAATTTCTTCTTTAAATTTATTATCTCCGTCCGCAAGTTCATCTAAATAAGACAGATCAATAAAAGCAGGAATGTTTTTGTTGTTTTTTA
>JAAXXA010000712.1 GCA_013334735.1 Bacteroidota bacterium | reverse complement strand
CTATTGCAACTACTATTGATCGTATTAGTATGACAAAATCAAATTTTATTTCCCTGTAAAAATACATTTTTTTGCTACAAATCATATAATATGATATAATTTTTATGCAGAGATATTTTTATAATTTTGCATAATTAAAAAATTTACGAATTAGATAAAAATATCACGACTCCAACAATATCAATCACACCCAAAATCATACTTATAATTCCATAAGCTTTTCCTTTAAATTTCTCAGGATGTTTTTTAATTTTATCTGAACTTGCTCCTCCAAGAACTAAAGCAATAAAACCCAGAGGAACGCCAAACACCAATAATCCTAATACGCCTAAAATACAACCCAACACTCCTAATATTTCGGCATCTCGTACAGTATTATTAGCCAAAGCCACTGAATTAGCCGTTTTGTGATTATTTTCGGGGAAATATTCAATTGTTCCATTAGGGTATTTTATAATAAAAACATCTGATTTTTTAATTATTATAGTAGGTCCATTCAAATTATTACATCTTTTATATTTTATTTCATCAGGAGTGATCTCTAGAACTTTTGCAAGTATTTCAACACGCGTATTTAAAACAATTGTGTCGCAAGAATCAGCCAATAAAACAGAACTCTGTTTTTTTATTAATTGTTTGTTTAATTTTGAAACAGGTATATTAAAAAATTTATTATTATTGTTACCCTGCGATATATGTAGATTTGTAGTATCAACAGATGCTATAAGGTTTTCATCTGTGCTATAATTATCAGCGATGTCATTTTTCAGATAATATTTTTTATATTTTATTTCATCAGGAGTGATCTCTAGAACTTTTGCAAGTATTTCAACACGCGTATTTAAAACAATTGTGTCGCAAGAATCAGCCAATAAAACAGAACTCTGTTTTTTTATTAATTGTTTGTTAAATTTTGAACTAGTTGTATTAAATAATTTTTTATTGTTGTTTTCCGGGGATATAAGTAGATTTGTAGTATCAACAGATGCTATAAGATTTTCAGCTGTGATATAATTATTAGTAATGTCATTTTTGTAGGAATATTTTTCAGTTATTTTATCTGTTTTTGATGAAGCAGGAAATTTATTATTTATTTCGTTTTTGCCGGAATAAACTTTCGAATCATTCAGTTCAATAAAGTAACCTGCCAAATAATGCCTTTTTTCTATAGAACATGATAGCAATAAAATTTGCAAAGCAATAATTAATATAATAAATTGTAATATTTTTTTCATGCGTGATTTAGTTTAACGACAGCGTTTTAATGACGGGCGGGATTAATAGCACTGTTCCTGTCACACGCTACATAGATAATAATTTTTGTATCTGTCAACCACTTCCAGCGGAATGATCACGGCTAAATCTTTTTTTGAGGTGCTGGAGAATGTGCAAACAATAATATTAAAATTTAAAATTTGTTTAAATGTCCTGTTTCTGTAGCTATTGAAATGAGAATAATCGCAAAACACCGCCTTACGCTTGATTATTTCCCATTTCAACAGCAAACATATAATAACAGTAGTGTTTTTTAATTATAACAAAAATAAAAAAGAACAAAACAATTATACCCAGCACCTCAAAAAAAGAAATTGCCATCTTCACCCCCACCTGACTAGAAGTATTGCTGTTAGGCACAGTTAAAATGGCAATTCAGCTAGGTTGGATTTAATAACCTCTTTTAGTCTTTCTATTATTCTCTCTTCGTCTTTCTTATTTTTAATAAAAGGCAGAACTTTTTGATTTAAGTCTTGATTGAGTTGTCTAAAATGAAATTTCTTAATAATTAATTTATCTGATATCTTCAATAATTCAATTTGTAGAGTATTAATTATTACAGTATTTATTTCATGATATTTTTTCAACCATTCACCGCCTTTCAAATTTTTCTCAACTTCAGGAATTTTTATTGTTAATGCTTTCTCATAGATTAACTTTGCTACTTTGTCTATATCAATTTGATTCAGTTCTTTATAGTTAATTGTGCTTTCAAATTCTATATTGTTACTGAATTTTTCTTTAAAAAAATCTAACATTATTTCAAGCTGACTTTCAATTACTTTTTCATATTCTTTTTTATCTTTCCCAAGAATTTCTTTACCGACAGAAGATAACATTTCATTCATT